>JBBSFP010000069.1:0-8851 GCA_038238625.1 Tepidisphaerales bacterium | reverse complement strand
CTATTTTATGCACGGTTCTTTGGTTAGACGAAACTGGGGATGAATCAGTCGTGCAAAGGCTTGACGGCTCACAGCGATTGCTGGGAAACTACTGCGATGCCTAGCGGGGCGTCGAGGGCAGGCTCGTTATTCGGGTCCCCATCACCTGCTGTTTGCTGGAGAATCTAAATGGCTTTTGAGCCTGTTAAAATCGGCGTGCTCGGGTATGGGCACTTCATTCGCACGAACCTGATCAAAAAGCTGCGGCAATGCCCTGAGCTTCAGATCGTAGGTATCTACAATCGCGGTGAAGAACGGCGGAAGCAGGCGGAGGACGATGGTTTCTGGGCTACCGGCGACCTCGATGCCCTGTTGGCCCGCCCGGGAATGGAAGCGGTGCTTATCGGGACCGCCAACGATGCCCATCGTGAGCATGCCATCGCTTGCGCGGCTGCGGGGAAACACATCCTGTGTGAAAAGCCGCTCGCACTCTCGCTGCAGGCGATGGACGACATGATTGCCGCCACCGACAAAGCGGGGGTGATCACCCATGTAAACCATGGCGGGGTTTACACCCGGGCTTTTACGGAGTTTCAATCGCTGGTAAAGGAACGCTGCGGGCGCATTATTCAAGTGTGGCTGCGCAGCTCGCGGCAGTTTGGAAGCTGGAAGATGGGTGCCCGGCATTTTGCCGTGGAAAACCCTGAGTCCAGCGGCGGATGGACCGTTCATCACTTTTGTCATTACCTAAACATGGCCTGCGAGCTGGTCGATTCGCCGGTGACTAAGGTGTATCACGTATTACAAAAGAGCACACCCGAAGCACCCAGCGAGGAGCTGTGTACGTCGATGATTCATTTCGCCGATGGCACGCTCGCCCAGATTTGCGACGGAACCAGCATTGGTGGATTTTCCGACATGGGTGTTATCGGCACCGATGCCGACGTGCGGCTGCTCAATAAAGAGATCACGCTGGTGACGCACGGCAAGACTGATCCGACCGGCCGCCCGGGCAACCTGAGCCAGGTTATCGAAAAAGTCTCCGTTACGAGCATGGGAAAAGAGCTCGATGCCCTCGGCCGCATGTTTGCCGAGGCGGTGCGTAATAAAACCGAGAAGGGCCTGCTGACGTTTCGGCAAGTACGTAATCAATACAAAGTGATCGACGCGTTGCTGCAGAGCGCTCGCAGTGGGCAGGTAGTAGCGGTAGAGGCGTGACCTGCCGCTGGGGATCGAAGCGCGGAGATTTCGCAGAGTATAAAAAACGATCCTACATGATGCGCACCTGGCCTTTATGGCATCTAATTAAACTCGCCCGCGCAGCAACGTTTGCACAGTAGTTTTTCCATTCGTATTCAGAAGTGTTTCGACTTGTCCTGAGGTTTGACCTTTCTACAATCTGGCCACTCAGTCGATGGTGGTAACCGAGTGATCGGTGTACCAGCAGTGGATTTTAGTTAGCCATCGCGTGGTTAGTGGGACGGAGTCCGATTGTGATGTTCGGGCTAATTGGCCCTACTCATGCCGAGGCTCAATTAGCGTTCCAAGTCGTTTTTGAGCCATCAACACGATGCCCACTGCATCTGAACAGAACCCGAATAATCGGTTGGTGCTGACGACGTTTGCTCAGTAAAGTTTCGTAGTGTTTTCAGCAGAGTTCCGAATTGTACGGCAGGTCGTTGGTCCTAAAATGCCGCCGTCGAACCAACTGAGAGTGTGGGTTCGTGCAGGGTAATTCGTAAGTGACCCGGCACTGATATCCCTTAGAGCCAGGCAAAAGAAGTTGCGGTTAAGTTTGTGTTGCAGAAGCATTATTCTGCGGCCGAGGGGACGGAGTCCTTTCAATTCGGGGCCTTTTTCGCCCTAGCTTTTTCGCCCTATAGAGTTCCGGGGTCGATTCTAATTTCACCCGGCTCGTTTCATACCTTTCATTTGTTCCCTTAAGTGTTTTCCGGCTGTTTTTAGCGACTTGGGTTTGCTGGTCGCTGCTCTGGGCGTCTAGCTCTTTTTGCCGGCTCAATGGGTAGCCACTCGGATCTCCCCTTATTTTTTAAAATACGCCAAACCACGAGGGTTTCGCTATGCATGTTTCCGCACACGGAATGATCCATGGATTGCTGCACGCCCCCCGAACGCTGACGCCTGGGAGCGTTCGCAACATCGCTGGGATTGATTTCAATTTTTTACAGATCCGTGAAACCTCCGGCATGATAGATCGCTGGCGCCGGACTGGCCGTCGTGCCTATATCGCCCTGGTGAACCCGCACAGTGTGATGACCGCCCGCCGCGATTCGGGCATGGGGCGGGCAACCGATCGGGCCGATCTGGTGCTCCCCGATGGCATCGGGATCATCTTGGCCGCACGCATGCTGGGGTATGGGCGTCACCATCGGGTCACTGGCCCGGCGCTGATGCTGCACATCGCCGATGCGGGTCGGGAACTCGGTTTGCGGCATTTCTTCTATGGCGGGCGCGAAGGGATCGCTGAATCCCTTGCTCAAAACCTTTCTGAAAAGTACCCCGGGCTCCAGGTAGCCGGTACGTTTTGTCCCCCGTTTCGTCAGCTCAGTGAGTCAGAAGACCAGGCCATTGTTGATCAGATTAACGCATCCCGTGCGGATGTAATCTGGGTTGGGATGGGAGCACCCAAGCAGGAAAAATGGATGGCTCAACACATCGGCAGGATCAAAGCGACGGCTTTGATAGGGGTAGGGGCGGCGTTCGATTTCCACTCCGGAAACATGAAATGGGCGCCAGGGTGGGTTCGTAAGATTGGCTGCGAATGGGCTTATCGTCTCTTGTGCGAACCACGGCGCATGTGGCGACGAAACCTCGACAGCCCCCTGTTCCTTTTGACCGTGGCCAGGCAGGCCGTTTCCAGGCGAATCGGGCGACTGTTCAAACGCGCACGCCCGGTGCTCGATAGCACTTTTGACGGTCCGTTTGGACCGTTCGAAGGCGGCGGTGGCGGCGGTGCCGTCGCCTCTGGCGCGTTGACCTCCGCCGTCACTCACTCCAAGGGCAATCAGTTTGCCGAAGCCGCTGCCTGATGGCGCGCGCTAAATACCGTTGTCCTTAACGCTTTGAAGTCATTGCTTTCTTTGTTCACAAACGGTTGCGACGTGTGTCGTGACCCATCGCACATCCTCGTTAAAGGAGCTTTCATGTCTCTTCGCAAGTTGTCTTTCCTCGTCGGCGTCGTCGCCACGATGTTCTTCGTTCCCACCCTCGCGTCGGCCGCCACCATTGCCGACTGGACGTTCGAAACCAGCATCCCGGCGACTGCCGGTCCGTTCTCGCCTGAAATTGGTGCTGGTTCGGCTACTGGCATTCATCCCGGTGGCTCGACGTATTCCAGCCCGTCAGGTAACGGTTCTCTGCATTCTTTCAGCTCGAACACCTGGGTCGTTGGCGATTCCTATCAATTCCAGGTCAATACCACCGGTCAGCAAAACATCATGTTGAGCTTTGATCAGACCAGCAGCAACACCGGTCCGCGCGATTTCGTGCTGCAATACAGCACCAATGGCACCTCTTTCACCAACTTTGGTAGCCAATATTCAGTGCTTGCAAACGCCTCGCCCAATGTGCCGTGGAACAACACCACCGTGAACCCGCTCTATACCTTTAACTACGACCTCAGCTCGATTTCCGCGCTGAACAACGCTAGCGCGGTCTATTTCCGGCTGGCCGACAATTCCACGATCAGCGCCAATGGCGGTGCAGTGGCGTCGGGTGGCACCGATCGCGTTGATAACGTCATCATCACCGGAACGCTCTCCGGCGGTGCTGTCCCCGCTCCGGGCATTCTGCCCGCCAGCTTGCTGGGCCTGGCCATCGCCGCAGGCATGGTGGCTCGTCGTCGCATGCTCGCCTAATTTTTTCTGCTTATTTCGATGCGCTCGGAAATTTGTATTCGCATCGCCGACCTTAGTGAACTGCCTTGTAGCTGCGGCTTGATCCGAGCAAGCCGATGCAACGGCACTGCCCATAGGGGCAGCCGGTTTTGATCCACGGCGATGGGCGGGTGCAAGACTTTGTATGTACGAAGTTGCCCCCCATTGACCATTAAATGCGATCGACTGCGTCCGGCACGGAACCGCTCAACATTCTCAGGGTTCAACACAAGCTGGCGCTTCGATCTTTAAGGAGTTTTGTTCATGATTAATCTCAAGAAACCCAATCGCAAATCGGCTCGCCGCCAGGTCGCGGCAGTGGCCCAGATCATTGAATCAATGGAATCCCGTTTGATGTTGACAACCACGGTGACCCCCACCGTCGGAGTCGCCAACAGCCACGCCATCGAATCCACCGGCCCCTATGGCACTTACATGGCGGTCGGTACCGGGACTGGTACGGGCACCCGCAGCTTCTCAAATTTCGGTTTTGTTCAGACCCCGATTTCGGCGTTCTCACCCAACTACACCGTTGATACCAGTTCTGATCCAAACGGCGTGGTCAACAACCTGCAAATCTCTCTCTACAACTCGGCAACCACGGGCACGTTCGCGCCGATCGCTGGCAATTTTGACGTCTATGTTCTTCCGGACAATGACACAAGCCGTAGCGGTCCCAACCCGATCGACAGCACCTACCTCCGCTATGGCGTCGGCGCTAATATGGTTCCAGGAAGCACTTCGGTCGGCATCAACGCTCTGGGTTCCAGCTTTGGAACGCAGGATGCGGCGAGCCTCGGCGTGACCTCCGCCGACAAGGCCGGCACCTTCAGCATCACCTCGGCCCTGCCGACCGGTTACACGACCTTTACGTTGACCAACCTGCCCGCGTCAGTGCGGAGCATCATCGCCAACGACTTTAATCAATACGTCACCAACAACGCGACCAACACGCCGCTGACTGTCGTAATCCTTCCCGGTGCCACCACCCCTGGTTACGCCGATTGGGAAGGCAGCTATAATGCATCGGTTTACCCCAAGCTGGCTCTGAGCCTTGGGACGGTTGCCGCCAACACGACTGAAACCTACGTGGTCAACACGCAGAATGTCGACGTCAACGAAACCGCCGGCTCTGTGAAAATCGATGTGCTTCGCAGCGGTTTCACCAACGATGCGACCACCCTCAGCTACACGATCGCTCCAGGCACTGCGACTGCAGGTACCAACTATACCGGTACCTCGGGCACGCTGAGCTTTGCCGCGGGTCAGACCCAAGGCGAGATTTCGGTTCCGATCATTCTGAGCAATGGCACCACCGGCTTTTCCGGGACCAAAAACTTCACGGTCACGCTCAGCGGTATCACTGTGAACCAGGCTGGCGATACCGGCGTGTTGGGTACCCCCAATGCCACGACCGTCAACATCGTTGGCAAGGCTTCGCTTACCAACAACGCCAGCTCGAACCCTGCCACCATTTCGACCATCGAAGTTAACGGCCCGTTCCCCAGCACGTTTGCGGCTGTCAGCGGTTCGGCTGGCCATGGCACGGGTGCTGCCGGATTCGCTGCTTTCCAGGTCCTCGAGTTCACCCCAAGCACGACTCCGAGCATTTATCCTTCCGCTGGACAGGTCGTTAACGATATTTCCAACCTGTCGTTGCAGCTCGACAACAGCGCTATCACCGGCAACTTTGGTGGTACGCCTGGCAATTTCAACCTGTACTTCCTGACGGCCGATGAAACAGCCGCCCCGACGTCCGGGTTCCACTTCAATACCGCCGTTGTCGGTGGTTTGGGTGGGCAGGGCGGCGCCACGCAACTCGGTAATTCACTGAGCTTCAGCAACGCCGCCGTGGCTTATGACACGTACACTCCCTCCACACTGGGCAGTTCCAAACAGGCGATTATCAATGCTCTGAACGCGGGCACGCCCATTCGCCTCGCAGTTGCTGCGGCCAGCGCTCCCTTTTATGCAGATTGGAGTGGAAGTTCACCGTACGCCCCCATTCTGCAGCTTTCGGACACCATTCAGGTACTGCAGACCCCTGAAGCCGTCAGCTTTTCCAGCCCCACCTACTCGGTGAACAAGACCGGCGGTTCAGTTTCGATTCAAGTGACTCGCAACCCCAATGGCGACACCACCGACACCGAAACCGTCAACTACACGATCTCTGATGGCACCGCATTGTTCGGAACGAACTACAGTGGCAGCCAGAGCGGCAGTGTGACTTTCACCGCGACCGGTGCCGGTTCCACCACGCAGACCATCACCATCCCGGTGACCAATGTTTCGAACCAGGGTGGCGACAAGGCCTTCCGCATCACGTTGAGCAACCCGACCATCGCTGGCCCCAATGCCAGTGCCCATGTCGGTACCCTCGCTTCCCCATCCAGCGCGGTGGTGACCATCACTGAAACCAACCAACGCGAAACCCTTTCTAACTACGCTGCCGACCAGTCGACGGTGGAAGATAACGGACCGTATGCCTCCACGGTCCTGAAGGTCGGCGGTAGCAGCAATGCCCAGGGTCATGAGTCGTTTGCTGCCATTGACTTCAATGACGCCAACGTCTTTGGCCCCAACGGCCCTGATTCCCTGACACCCGCTCACACGGTGACGGCAATCAACAGCATCACCCTGCAGCCAACCGAATCACCCTTTGGTGGTACCGCAGGCCCGCTGAGCGTCTACCTGGTTGCTGACCACACCACCAACATCGACCCCAGCAGCCCGCAGAGCAAGAATCCTCACTTCTTTGATAAGACCGGTGCCGATGCGGTTGAAGGCATCAACGGTCAATTTGGGACCCAGTATCTCCTGGGCCACATCAACTGGAACCCGGCTCTCTACGGTGCCCACTCCTTGGTCAATCTCCAACTGATTGACTACAACGCCGCCGGTGAGAATGCACTGGTGTCGGCTCTGAACAGCGGCACCAAGTTCCGAGTCGTTGTCGCACCGGACAGCGCCACGGCTCTCGCTCAGTGGGAAGGTGCATTCTTCAACAACGGCACCTATGAAGGGCCGCAGATTTCTATCGATGTGGCTGAGGGCACCGTCTCCACCTTGCCCGCTTGGCTGGCCGCTGGCAGCCAGGCCACTTTCAATTCCACGACCAAGGTCCTTGATGTGACTGGCACCGCTACGATCATCGCTGATCCGGGTTCGGATCTGCCGGTGAGCACTGTCGAAACCGGTGCCACGCTCAACGTGCTTCCGACCAACACCAATGAGTTTATCCACCTCGGTGGATTGACTGTCCTTGGTACCGGTAAGGTAGATGTGAAATCGGTCAGCAGCCGTAGCCACAGCCACCACGACGTGCTCGTGGTCGGTACGGTTGCGGGTAGCGCCCCGACCTTCTCGATCGCTTCGACCGCGAAGATCGATTTAGAAGACAACGACCTGATTGTTCATCACGGCAGCCTGACGACCGTTTCCGACAAGGCCTTCCAGGGCCGTAACGGTACGACGGGTGGATTCCTAGACGGCACCTGGGATGGCAACGGCCTGACCTCGTCTGCGGCCCATGCGCAGGCGATCAGCCAGGGACAGGAGTACACCGCACTGGCGGTGGTTGAAAACGCGGCACTTCCGCTCGGGCAGTTCAGCACCTGGCAGGTGGGAAGCCAATCTGAAAATCTGGCGCTTAATGGCGACGATGTGATAGTGAAATACACCTATGTCGGTGACTGGACGCTCAACGGGCAGGTGGGAGATGACGCCGAAACTGTCTTCGGTTCCTTCTTCGGTACGAGTGCTGCCTCAATTGCGTCTCAATCGGGCAACAATTTCTGGGCTTACGGCTCCTACAACCGCGGCGGACTTGATGACGATGCCCAAAGCGTCTTTGGCGCATATTTTGGACAGGGGAACGGCGTACTGGGAGCACAACTTTGATGGGGCAAAGTTCATTTTTGGTGATCCGTGATTATCGTTCGGCATTCTTTTCATAAAGAACGCATTAATATCCTGTTGTGAAACAGGCTGTTTGTAGACGGGCTGATAGAGTCAGGTAGATTAGCGCTCTACTTGAAATGAGGTCTAAGTGATGTCGGTGAAGCAAATTTTGTTGATAGCCATCTGCGGTGGATGCGTCGCGTTTGCAGGCGTAACCGTTCGTAGCTACATGTCGGGGGGAGCTCCGCAAGAGGGTCACTATTCATGGTATATCGATGACAAGACTGGCGAAGCATTTAAGCACGCAAACGCGTTAGGCGAGTCTATTCCAATCAAAGCTCCCTCGGGAGATTACACGGGTTACCCCACTGAAGCCTGCTATTGGACTAAAGATGGGCAAGTATCAGATAAACCCACAAGAGTGCTACTCAATGAGGCGCACGGCCTGCCTGGGCCGACCTTCTGCCCAGTCTGTGGCCGGCTCGTAGAAGAGCACAATCCTCGCGCCATGGCCGGTAAACGCCCGCCCCCAACGCAGGAAGAATGGAAAGCAACCGAACAGGCTAAGGGGAACCTTCAGGGACAGGATGTTTCCAATTCGGCTGGCAGCAATTAACCAACGCGATTAGAGCGAGTGAAAGAGAGCATCATGATGCGAAGTGTTTTGCGGGCGAAACAACCTTCAAGCAATGCCGGAAGGTTTGGATTTACGTTAGTTGAGCTGTTGGTTGTCATTGGAATTATCGCGTTACTAATCTCGATCCTATTGCCGGCACTTTCACGGGCGCAGCGCGCGGCGCGGACGGTCAAGTGTTTGGCTAACATGCACCAAATCGGCGTTGCGATGATCGCTTACGCCAACGAACCGGGAAACGATGGCGCTATTCTTGGTAATGGTTGGACGTCCAGTGCATTTCACTTCGATGTACATGTACCGCCTTATAACAATTTCTATTGGCCTGGAGACGTGACGGCACTCGATTGGATGTCGCCCACGGCCAAATATTTCAACTTGTCATTGGATGAAGGTCCGTCCCTGGGCGTGCCTGCGGGCCCGAACCCGTCTCCCTATCTAT
>JBBSFP010000068.1:0-8853 GCA_038238625.1 Tepidisphaerales bacterium | reverse complement strand
GACCGCCGGCTCCCTTCATCACCAGCACTCTGCAACAGGCGGCATCAAGCCGTTTGGGGTTCGGCGCCAAGCGCACCATGAGCGTGGCTCAGTCGCTCTACGAATCCGGTCGCATTACTTATATGCGTACCGATTCGACCAACCTGTCCGCCGAGGCGATCGGAATGGCACGCACGTTCATCAAGAGCGAATTCGGCGATCGATACCTGCCGGAAAAAGCAAACGTCTACTCGAGTTCAAACAAGAGCGCCCAGGAAGCCCACGAGGCGATCCGCCCAACCGATGCAGGGTTGACACCCAAGTCAGCACACAGCGTGCTGTCGGCCGATGAGTACAAGCTCTATCAGCTTATCTGGTCACGCTTTGTCGCCTGCCAGATGCCCCCCGCGGAATTCGATCAAACCAGTGTGAACCTCAGCGCCAGCACCCGGCAGGGCGATGCGGTATTCCGCGCCACTGGGCGCAAGCTGGTGTTCGATGGATTCATGAAAGTGGCTGGCATCAGCAGCGAAGATCAGTTGCTGCCGGATCTGAAGCAGAATCAGCCGGTCGTATCCATCGAAGTAGACCCCACGCAGCATTTCACGCAGCCACCGCCGCGTTTCACAGAGGCAAGCCTGGTCAAAACCCTGGAGCAACTGGGCATCGGTCGGCCAAGCACCTATGCATCGATCATCGGTACGATCCAGGACCGGCAGTATGCGCAGCAAATCGATCGCCGTTTTTACGCCACCATGCTGGGAAGCATTGTCACTGACAAGCTGGTGCAGGCTTTTCCTGACATCATGGATGTGAAATTCACCGCTGGAATGGAACTGAAGCTTGACGAGATCGAAGAGCAGCATCTTGACTGGGTCACGTTATTGCAGGATTTCTACGGGCCTTTCCATGAGACCGTGGATGGGGCGCTGGGCAAGATCGAACACGCCGGTGGAACGCCGTCGAAGTACACATGTCTCAAATGCGGTAAGCCCATGGTTTATCGCATCAGTAAAAACGGGTTTTTCTTATCGTGCAGCGGCTACCCTGACTGCGATGGCACGCAACCTGTCGATCAGCAAGGCAAGCCCACGATTATCGAAGAATCGGAACACAAATGCCCCAAGTGTGATCGTCCGATGCGCAAGATGCGCGGCCGATTTGGGGAGTTTTTAGGCTGCACGGGTTATCAACTGAAAAAAGAAGACGGCACGCGCGAATGCTCGATGATCCTGAATCTCGACAAGGAAGGGAACCCGCTGCCCCCCAAGCCGGCCCCGATCAAGACCACAGTTGCCTGCGAAAAGTGCGGCAGCCCCATGCTGCTGCGCGATTCCAAGCGCGGGCCATTTCTGGGTTGCTCAACCTTCCCCAAATGCCGCTCCACCAAAATTGCTAAAAAGCTAACCGGGGCCGACCTGGAGCAAGTCGAAAAACTGATCCCCCTCCTCCAGGAAGAATCCGCTAAGGCTCAGGAACTTGTTGCAAAAATTCTCGCCTCATCACCGGCATCGGCCGCAACCATTAATCCCACAACGGTGCCGACTGATATCGACTGCGACGAATGCGGCAAACCGATGATCATCCGCAAGGGTCGCCGCGGATACTTCCTGGGTTGCAGTGGCTACCCCAAGTGCAAGAACACGGGTGAAGTCCCCGCAAAACTGGCCGAAGAACTGGGGTTAAACAACGCCAGCACGCCCACGCCCGTTGCCGTCGGCGCTGAAGACGAATGATCAATTCCGCAGCGCCGACCCATACGCGCCCCGTGCTACCATGGGGTATATGCCCTCTCCCATCGAACTGCTCTTCCTCGGCACCGGCACCAGCGCTGGCATCCCCATGATCGGTTGCCATTGCGCGGTTTGTACCAGCCCCGATCCGCATGACATGCGCATGCGCCCCTCAGTGGTCATCTCCTATAACGACGAAAATGGCCAGAGCCATCGCGTGCTGGTCGACACCACTCCCGAGCTGCGGCTGCAGTGCATCGCGCACAAAATCGACTCGGTCGATGCAGTCGTTTTCACGCATGCCCATGCAGATCACATCATGGGCCTTGATGATGTCCGTCGCTTCAACGCACTGAAGCGCGCCCCGCTTGATGTGTGGGCTGACGATGCTACTTTTGCAGCGCTCAAACGTTGCTTTGGTTACGCGTTCGTCGAGCCGCCGGTGGAGATGAAAGTCTTCCGCCCGCACCTCATCCATCGCGCGATCGACGGCCCATTTACCGTTGCCGGCCAACGCTGGGAGCCGATTCCACTCATCCACGGGGCCACGCATGTGCTGGGATTTCGCATCGGCACCCTGGCCTATTGCACGGATGTGAGTGCGATTCCAGAAGGCTCTTGGCCCCTGCTGGAGAATCTGGACATCCTGGTGCTGGATGCCCTGCAGCCGACAGCCCACGCGACCCACTTTTCGCTCCAACAGGCGATCGAAGCCGCCTCTCGCATCAAAGCACGGCAGACCTATTTCACACACATTGCCCATGGCATGGCTTACGAATCGACCAACCGCTCGCTTCCGGCTCACATGCAATTGGCCCATGACGGGCAGGTGATCCGCACCCATCCGTGCTGACGCAACTGGCTGAATTTACCGCGCTCCGCTAATTTCATTAACTGAGGCAAAATCAATGACCCAACCCGGCACACCATCCGCGACATCCACCATGACCCCAACCACGCCTGCTTTGCAGCGCCAGTTTGTAAACTTCTCATTTTACAAGCTTGATCCGGCATTTCGGCGCCTCAGTGCCCCCGAAAAATCTGCCGCCCGTGATGAGTTCACGGCCGTAGTCACCCACCGGTTGCCCGGCCTCATGTGTTTGCCTTACAGCACGCTGGCGTTGCGCTCGGATGTGGACTTTCTGCTCTGGCGCATCAGCCTCACGACCGATGATTTTCAAACTCAGTCCGCAGCCATCAATCAAAGTCGCCTGGGCGCTTACCTCACCACGCCGCATTCGTTTCTTTCGATGACCAAGCGCAGCGTCTACCTCGACAAGCTTGATCCTTTCCACACCGCCGAAAGCCGCACGCACATTATGCCCGGCAAGCGCAAATACCTTTTCGTCTACCCGTTCGTCAAAACACGGCAATGGTATTTACTGCCGATGGAGCGTCGGCAGGAGATCATGGACAGCCATATCAAGGTGGGTAATGAATTTCCGAGCGTGAAGCTCAACACGACGTACAGTTTTGGCCTGGACGATCAGGATTTCGTGGTGGCTTTCGAATCGGATGAGCCTAAGGATTTTCTCGATCTGGTGATGCGTTTGCGTGAAACCGAGAGCAGCTTGTACACGCAGCGCGACACTCCCATCATCACTTGCGTGCAAATGCCGATTGAACAAATCCTGACCCAGCTTTTTTAGCGATAGCGTGCAAGTGGCATGGCGCGCGCAATCATTCTTAAGTGGTCACGCTGGCAACTGGCGAACCTTCACGCGGGTGTTGGTGACCGTATATAGCCGGCCAGGTGTCAGGCGTTTGTAGCGGGTAAAAAGACGGTCGATGGCATCATCCTGCTCGACATCGCCCCCATCCAATTGCAGATGCACGAGCACGCGTTTGTAGAAATATTTAAGCATGAAGGGTGCCGTCGCCAGAGCGCCATCTGCAGTGATGATCTCGAACTGTCGGCTATGGGCCGCATCCAGCACGTCGCGGAAATGTTCTAGGTTCACTTCCAACTTTTCGGTTTCGACCACACAGTGTCCGTGCCGCACCAATGCCTGGCCAACCGCCGTACTCAGCGCCTTGCCGTGGATGAGAAATCGCATGCCTGCTATTGTAATCGGGCGGCCGCGGTAGTGTGTGATGCGGCCACTAGCATCTTGATTGGAGCTTACATGTCGCTGCTTGTTACCGGTTCTATCGGCATCGATACCGTGGAAACGCCCTTTGGTCGCCGCGATGAAGTGCTGGGCGGGTCTGCCATTTACTTTGCCTATGCGGCGTCTTTTTTCTGCCCGGTGCGGCTGGTGGGGGTGGTGGGTGAAGATTGCCCAACACACTTTCTGGATGTATTCCGCGACCGCCCGGTGGACACCCGGGGGTTGGAACAACGCGCCGGCAGCAAGACCTTCCGATGGCATGGATCTTACCTCAAGGACCTCAACGAAGCCGTCACGGTTGAAGTGGATCTCAACGTGCTGGCGGAGCGCGCTCCCAAAATCCCCGATGCCTTTATGGACAGCAATTATGTCTTCCTGGCCAATACGCACCCGGCGTTGCAACGGCAGATGGCCTTATCTTTCAAATCCGCACGCCTGATCGTTGCCGACACGATGAACCTATGGATTCAAACCGAGCGCGTGGAACTGCTCGCGTTGCTCAAGCAGATTCACGGGCTGGTGTTGAACGATGGCGAAGCGCGTTTGCTGACTGATAAGAAAAATCTGATCGCCGCCGCGCGCGAGGTGTTGAAACTCGGGCCCAAATTCGTCGTTATTAAGAAGGGGGAGCACGGGTGCATTCTCTGCACCGAACGTGATACCTTCGTGTTGCCGGCGTTCCCGGCCGATAAGGTCGTTGACCCCACCGGCGCGGGCGACAGCTTTGCCGGGGGAATGATGGGGTACCTTGCCACGCAGGGGAATTTCAGCACACCCACGATCAAGCGGGCCCTTGCTTTCGGCACGGTGGTGGCCAGCCACACGATCAGTGATTTTTCGCTGGCGGGTCTACAGCAAACGTCCCGGCAGCAGATCGATGACCGATGGAACGACTTCAAACAGGCGATGGCATTCTAAATTCAGGTCGTTCTGAAACCCTAACATCGCCCGAAAAAATTTATCGATTTTACTGTTGCAAACGCGAGCACGCCGACGATATGATCCCCGTACAGAACCTGAACAAAGACGGAAATGTGGCTCCCGTCGAGTTCAGCGGACTTTTAGCCGATCGCTCGATCGGTCAGTCCATTTCAGAGCCATTAATATACCGGCTGGGAGCCTCGGCTCTAATATACCCGGTAAGGAGAATGCAATGCCCAGGGCCCTCGATAAGTCGGATGTCAGGCGCGTTGATACCGTGCAAAAGGAAGTCCCCGTGATGGTGGCCAAATCCTCGCTGGCACCGCAGCCAGCGCGCGATGCCGCCCGCGAATCGGCGCGCGATTCGGCGCTGGGGCGCGCAGTACAGCAAATCGAAAAGCAATTTGGTAAAGGGGCCGTCATGCGCCTCGATCAGGAGATCAAACCCATCGAAGGTATTGCCACCGGCAGCCTCTCATTGGATATCGCGCTGGGCGGTTGTGGTGTTCCGCGCGGCCGTGTGATCGAAGTGTTTGGTCCCGAATCTTCGGGTAAAACCACCCTCACCTTGCACATCATTGCCAGCGCCCAAAAGGCAGGCGGGGTGGCGGCATTCATTGATGCCGAGCATGCGCTTGACCCCTCCTGGGCCAAACGCCTGGGTGTGCACCTCGAAGACCTGCTGGTCAGTCAGCCAGACACCGGTGAGCAGGGATTGGAAATCTGCGAGCTGCTGGTGCGTTCCAACGCGGTTGACGTCATTGTGATTGATTCCGTCGCTGCCCTTATTCCACGGGCTGAAATTGAAGGCGAGATGGGGGATAGCCACGTGGGCCTACATGCCCGGTTGATGAGCCAGGCCCTTCGCAAGCTCACCGGTGCCATCTCCAAGAGCAAGAGCACGGTCATTTTTATCAATCAGATTCGCGAAAAGATCGGCGTGATGTTTGGGAGCCCGGAAACGACCACGGGTGGCCGCGCTCTGAAGTTTTACTCCTCCATCCGCATTGACGTTCGCCGCACCGGTACCATTAAGGATGGGGAGGTTTCCATCGGTAACCGCACCCGCGCCCGGGTGGTGAAGAACAAGATTGCTCCCCCGTTCCGCGACGCTGAATTTGACATTATGTTTGACCGTGGGATCAGCTACGAAGGCGATCTGCTCGATTTGGCGGCTCTGACCAACGTCGTTGAAAAAAGCGGTGCCTGGTACAACTACAAAACCACGCGCCTGGGCCAGGGTCGAGAGAACTCCAAGCAGTTCCTTTTTGAAAATAAGGATCTTGCTGAGGAGATCCGTCAGGCGGTGCTCGCCAGCAAGGGGCTGGTGACGGTCAAGCGTGCGGTCGATTCTCCGCCTACGGCTGAGGACGAAGCGGTTCCGGCCGGTGCCGAATAACTTCGTCGCGCCCAGCGCGAGCGAAAAGTTCGGACTTTAGCTGGGGCGTTGCCCTCTGCGTCAGCTTGGATTTCCTGATGCAGTCGGCAGCGTCAACCTCCTTTTCTGTAGTTCGTTGTTTCGCCCACGGTTCATTCGAAATACGGTGCAAATCGCCATATTCATTGCAAAACATCATCCAAGCCAAATAAACGCCTCGTTTTTTCAACCAACCGGCCTGATCGTCCGATCCTTTCGACTGGTATGTCTGTTAAAAAATGCAGGTTTTTGATCGGCGCCAGGAGCTCCTTGGGCGCAGAAATTGCCTCCACACCGGTGGTGCTGCCTGCGCAGTGCGGGATAGCCCTGCCGCTGTTTCGCTGGTTTGGTTGGGTTGATACACCAGTTTCGTTAATAAAATCGCGCTTTGGGGTGTCGCGCGGAATGCTCACATGGGCCTCAGCCGCTTTCATTGTCAGTCTGATTGCCTCGCTGCCGCTCGCCTCACAATGGGATTCGCCTTCATATTCCGCGGAACCCGATTTTTCGCCTGCGGCGCTTGCCTCACAAAGGCGGGCGGCATCGGCGGAAGCACCCCGTTCGTCCGATAACCAGGCCGTATTAGCCGGTGACCTCGAGGCAGGTGACACCATGCAGCTCACAGGGCTGCAGGGAAAATTTGAAGCCATTGCCCGAAAGGTTTCCCCAGCCGTTGTTGCCATCTCCGCATCAGTGCAGGCTGTTGATTCCGGTGAAGCCCTCCGCGGCCAGGACCTCAACGCCGAACGGCTCGAAGCGATGCTCGACCACACCACGCGAATGGTGGGCACTGGATTTATCATCGATTCCGAAGGATACATCCTCACCAACGAACACGTCGTGGGAGAAGCCGAGAGCGTATGGATTACCACCGATGACCGAAAGGTGTATCCTGCCATCGAGGTTGGGTCCGATCCGCGCTCATATCTGGCAGTGCTGAAAATACCTGCTTCGCATCTGCCCACGGTACATTTTGCTCCATACAACTCCGTTAAGCGTGGCCAATGGTCAATCGCCATCGGTAATCCCTACGGGCTGGCAACCGAGGGCGAGGCATGCATGAGCGTGGGCATCATCAGCGCTCTCGATCGCTCGCTTCCACGGTTGGCTCGAAAAGAAAATCGCCTTTATTCCTCCCTCATCCAAACCACGGCGCAGATCAACCCTGGTAATTCCGGGGGCCCGTTGTTTGACCTGAATGGCGATGTAATCGGCATCAACACGGCAGTCATTCTTCCGGAGAAAAAGACCAACGGGATCGGTTTTGCCCTCCCTATTTCGCCGCAGCTCATGGCCTGCGTTCGCGATATTAAAGAGGGCAAGGAAGTCGTCTACGGATATTTGGGCGTGATGGTTTCGACCGCAAGCGAGCATGACCGTCGCCAGGCGGGCATCGAGCATGAAATGGGTGTTCACATCGACAGCATCGAGCCCGATTCACCCGCAGCAGGGACCATCAAAGAAAACGACATGGTGGTTCAGATCAATGGCGAACCCGTCGGCGATACCGACCAGTTCGTGCGCGCCGTTGGCTCAGCTCCCATCAACCAGGCAACCTTGTTGACTATTTATCGCAGTGGAAAGGTCCAAAATTTGACGGTGACACTTCGCCGACGGCAGATTCCGTCGCTGGCCGTCACGCGCGACAGCCGCCGGTTTCGCTGGCAAGGTCTGTTACTGGGCAGTGTCCCCGATCACTGGGACAAATCGTCCAAGTCAATCCCCGGCGAAGCCCCAGCCCTCAGCGCCGACACCGCCGCCAGCAAATCCGATGATGCGCCCGTGCGCGCGCGGTCCGGCCTCATGGTGCTGGCCATTGCGCCGCGCAGCCCGTTTGCCCAGGGCGACAACGTGCATCAAGGCGACATCATCACCGCCGTCGCCGGCAGGCCCGTGGGTGATGTCGTCGATATTCAGAAAATCCTCAACGAGCAGCCGGCCAATAAGTGTGAACTCACCATTGCCGGTAAGCAGCGTGTGGCTGTGCTGGTTAACGACTGATCTTCAATTCTGATTCCAATAGCATTTACCCAGCGCCGCGGCGTCATCGGCTGTTGCTGCGCGCTCATACGCATGCCCCCCGACGGTGGGTGTCTTTGACTACTCAATGGCAGAAATGCAGTGCGTGCAACCCTCATCGGCGCGGGCTACAATTGACCGCACACCGATGCCCAGGAGCCCGCATATGAATCGCGAGAAGTCTGCTTGGATCGTCAGCATCATCCTGGTAGCGCTGCTGGCGTTTGATATGCCGGCTACCGTCGCGCAGCGGGATAACGATTATGCATTCGTGCGTACCCTGGTCGACATCCAGCGCCAGGTGGTCAACAACTACGTTGTTCCAGTTGATCAGCAGAAACTTGAGACTGCGGCAATCGATGGCATGCTCGCGCAGCTTGATCCTTACAGCAACTACGTGCCGCCGGATAAGCAGGAAGGCTTTGCGCTGCAGCTCGAGGGAAACTTCAAAGGCGTGGGTATTCAGATCATGCAGCATGATGACGGCGCGATTAGAATCGTCAGCCCCATCGATGGCAGTCCGGCATACCGCGCGGGGGTGCAGGCGGGCGATTTGCTGCTGAAGGTCGATGGAACTCCGATTGTCGGGCTCAAAATCAACGACGCGGCGCTCAAGATCAAGGGGAAGATCGGCACCGAGGTGACGCTTACAGTGCGTCATACCAGTGGTCAG
>JBBSFP010000067.1:0-8859 GCA_038238625.1 Tepidisphaerales bacterium | reverse complement strand
GACGCCACTTCGTTTCAAGGCGCCAAACTGTTGAACGGCAATTACGATTACCAGACGACGGGCGTTGTTGCGGCTGATGTGCAAAACCTGCAGATTGCCTCCGCGCACCTGACCTCCGGCGCGGCCAAGACGGTGACCGTTGACGTCACCACCAGCGCCCAGTTTGGAAAGATCAGCTACGCCACGGGTACACTGGTTGACAACGTGACGTTGCAGATCGGTGGCAATCAGGGCACGACTCAGATCAGCCTTGCCACCGGTTCTACCAATGCCAATCTCGCCACAGCGATCAACGGTGTTAAGTCTGCGACCGGCGTCAGCGCTCTGGTCTCGTCCGATACCAAGCTTTACCTGACCAGCACCGGTTATGGCTCAAAGCAGTTCGTTTCGCTCAATACGGTTTCTGGTACGTTTGTGCCAAGCGGCAACAAGGCCACCGGCCGCGATGCGATTGTCACCGTCAATGGCGCAACCGCGCAGGCGGACGGGCTTTCGGTCAACTACCGTTCCAGTGATTTGGACCTTTCCTTCGATCTGCAAAACACCGGCGCGGTGAATGTCACCGGCGGTACCACCAACTTCAACATCAGCGGTGGTGGCGCGACCTTCTCGCTCGGCAGCAAGGTTACCGAAGACGGTAAGGCCTCCATCGGCCTGCAGTCGGTTTCCACCGGCAGCCTGGGTCTGGCTGGTAAGTACCTCAGCTCGCTGGGCAGTGGCCAGACCAACAACCTGGGAAGTGCCAACCTGACCACTTCGCAGCAGATCATTGATGCGGCGGTCAAACAGGTCAGCCAGTTGCGCGGTCGTCTGGGTGCGTTCCAGAAGTTCACCATCGGTTCGACGGTGAATAGCCTGGGCGTCGCGCTGGAAAATTCAAACGCCGCCGAAAGTGCAATACGCGATACCGATTTCGCGCAGGAAACTTCCGCCCTGACGCGGTCCCAGATTCTGGCCCAGGCCGCCACTACGGTGTTGGCCCAGGCCAACGCTCAGCCGCAGCAGGCGTTGGCGCTGCTGAAGGGCTGATCGGCGACACGCGTCGTTCGGGCGCTCTTTGAGCTTCTGAAGCGAATGCGGTCACGATTTATGCCGCGCGTCACCCACCTGCCTGCAGGGCGCGTGACACCTATCTTTCTCATGAGTCCAGAGAGCCCCCGGTCACCCGACCGGGGGTTTTCGTTTACCATGATCCCCGCCATTCTGCGGATCCCACCCTTTATTGCGCCGACTCATCGCGACTGCAAACCCACCTTTTTGTCCGGCAACCTGGCACCTACAAAGCAACTTAAGGGACCTTGGAAAACTTGACAGGTCCAGTAGCATTTCCTAACCTAGGCCGCTCTTAGCTTGGAAATTTCCAGTTACGGCAATCCGTTAGTAGCTCAGGTGTCTAGGAGTTGTAATCATGCTTCCAGTTCAACGGCATAGCAAATCACGCAAGCGCAAACGACGATCGCATCAGGCGCTCAAACCCATTCATTACGTCCGGTGTCCACAATGCGCAAGCGTTAAGCTTCCGCACTGTGCTTGCGACAATTGCGGTTATGTCAATCCCAATCTCGCTCTTCAGATGAATCCGGTAACGGCTTGAAGCACCTTGGTTTGGTTGACTGAAGCTAACATTGTTTGTGAGGGGTGCGCGGGACCTGTTCAGGAGATGATCGGTGCGAGCAGCAGTCGACGTCATGGGTGGGGACAAGGCACCGGATGAAATCCTCAAGGGATGCTTCGAGGCCGCGCCATTACTCAGCGAGGGCGATACCATCTGGCTCGTCGGTGACGAGAAGGTTGTGGCCCAGGGGCTTGCCGAAAGTGGGTTAGACGCAAAACACCGCAGTTATTACCGCGCCGTGAACACGACGCAGGTGATCGAAATGGACGAATCACCGGTGGATGCGATCCGCGCCAAGCCCGACAGCTCCATCAACGTGATGTGCAACCTCGCTAAAAAGGGTGAAGCTGACGTCGTGGTCAGTGCCGGAAACACCGGGGCATGCGTGGCGGCGGCGCAATTAAAGATGCGCACGCTTTCAGGAGTGAGTCGTCCAGGCATTGGCGTCATCGTACCAACCTTCCACGGCCCGATCGTGTTGTGCGATGTGGGTGCGAACATCGCGCCCCAGGCACGCCACCTGGTGCAGTATGCAATGATGGCCTCGGCGTACTCCACAGCCGTCTGTAGTATCCGTAGCCCGCGGGTGGGGCTTCTATCCATTGGTGAGGAAGACGCTAAGGGAACTACCATGGTGAAGGAAGCGCGCAAGCTGATGCGCGATGAACCGCTGATCAATTTCTATGGTAACGTCGAGGGGCGCGATCTTTTTAAGGGTGTCATTGACGTAGTCATATGCGATGGCTTCGTGGGAAACATCGTGCTGAAACTCGCCGAGGGGATGGCCGAGGGGCTTTTTCAAACGATCGCGTCTGAAATGCAGGAAGTCGACACCGATCTACTCGAACGATTTAAACCGGTGATGCGGGGTATCCGCACCCGGCATGACTGGCAGGAATTTGGTGGAGCGCCGTTGCTGGGGATCAACGGGTATTGCCTCATCTGCCACGGCCGATCCGAGGCAAAGGCCATCCGAAACGCCATTCGGGTTGGAAAGCAATTGGTTGAGAGCAGCGTCAACGAGCGCATCATCGCCAGCATCGGCCAGAGCCTTCCGATAGCCGAGGATCAAAAAGCCGCGAATTAGCGGGCAAAGCGTTTTTGCCTCGGCAGCGACCGGCTCTGTGGCCGCATCGGTTTTGAAGATTTTTCATTCGTTCGCATTCCACATGTCCAAATTTTATGGAGCCATCATCGCGGGGATCGGCAGTTGTGTGCCGGAGAAGCGATTGACCAACCATGACCTGATGGAAACGATGGACACCAGCGATGAGTGGATTGTACAGCGCACGGGGATTCGAGAGCGTCGCATTGCCGGTCCGGGCGAAACGACTGCAACCCTCGCCGAAATCGCGGCCCGGCGGGCGCTGATCGATGCCAAAATGGATGCGCGCGATGTGGAACTATTGATCATCGCCACGGCGACGCCGGAGATGACTGTTCCATCGACCGCTTGCTTTGTGGCACATGCCCTGGGGCTGGGTACAACGCCCGCTTTTGACCTCGCCGCCGCATGCACGGGGTACCTGTATGCCCAGGATGTTGCTGCCCAGTTCGTCCGCAACGGGACGTACAAAAATGTGCTCGTCGTCGGGGCCGAAACGCTTAGCCGCATTGTTAACTATAAGGATCGTGCAAGCTGCATCTTGTTTGGCGATGGTGCCGGCGCCACGGTGATCCAACAGGATCCCGACCCTGCCCGGGGGCTGATCTACAGCCGGCTCTATGCGGATGGCGGGGGGGCCGAAATGATTCAATGCAAGCCTGGCAGCCGTCATCCATACACGCGCGAGATGCTGGACAAATCGGATCAATATATGACCCTGCGCGGGCGCGAGGTTTACAAATTTGCGGTGCAGCGTTTTGCGGAATTGATCGATGATGCCATGCGCAAATGCCATCTGAGTGCGGACGATATCAAGCTGATCATCCCGCACCAGGTGAACCAGCGCGTCATCGATTCCGCCATGGAAAAACTCCATCTCCCGCCGGAAAAAGCCTTCGCCAACATTGATCGCTTTGGCAATACATCGGCGGCGTCAATCCCTATTGCATTGGATGAAGCGTGGCGCTGCGGCAAGTTTAAGCGGGGTGATTTGCTGGTGTTCGTCGCGTTTGGTGCCGGGCTCACCTGGGCCAACGCCGTAGTGCGCTTCTAAAATCATGTCGAAACACACCTATATTCTTTGTCCGGGCCAGGGCGCACAGCACGTCGGTATGGGGAAGGATTATTTCAATGCTTCCCCCGCGGCGCGCGCGGTCTTTGAGCAGGCCAATGCGGTCTTGGGATTTGACCTGGCTTCGCTCTGTTTCAGCGGCCCCGAAGAGCGGCTGAATCAAACGGATATCTGCCAGCCGGCGATCTTCACCACCAGCGTGGCCTCGTATCAGGCGGGGATTGAATCGGGGATGTTAAACGCCGACGATGAGACCACCTACGCTGGTTTGAGCCTGGGGGAATCGACCGCACTGCATCTTGCGGGCGCGCTGTCATTCGACGACGGCCTGCGGATGGTCGCCATGCGCGGAAAAGTGATGCAGGAAGCTGCCACCGCCACACCCAGCGGCATGGTGAGCATCATGGGAGCGGATGAAGCGCAGGTGGTGGCTCTATGCGAACAAAATGCCGAGGGCGAGGTGCTATCTCCAGCTAACTTTAATGCACCGGGGCAGATTGTCGTGAGCGGAAACCGCATGGCTTGCCAGCGGATCGCCGCTGCCGCTACGGAGGCTGGTTTCAAAGCGATACCGCTCAAAGTGGCGGGCGCTTTTCACAGTTCTGTAATGCAGAGTGGTGCCGACCGCATGGCCGCGGAATTGCAAAACATCGCCATGCAAGGTCTGCGGGCGACGGTGTATGCAAACGTCACTGCGCAGCCGCATACCGACAGCGCGTCGATTAAAAGGTTGCTCGTGGAGCAGATTATCAAACCGGTGCGGTGGGAGCAGACCATGCAAAACATTCTGATTAGTGCCCCAGCGGATGCCCGTTACGTCGAACTCTCACCGGGGCGGGTGCTGACGGGGTTGCTCAAGAAAATTAATCGTCGCCTGCCGATTGAATCTCTTGCCACCAAGGGCTGATTTTGCAATTCTCAATGCATTCGGCATGATTGCCCGGCAAGGAGTACTCCATGACTGAAAAACGTGTCGCAATTGTCACCGGTGGATCGCGCGGAATTGGCGCGGCAATCGTTCGGCGATTGGCCAAGGACGGGCTTCACGTTGTTGCGATCGCGCGCGGGTTGGACAAGCTCCAGACCGTCGTCAGCGAAATTACAGCTGAGGGTGGCACCGCAGAGGCGGTAGCTGTCGACATTTCTGACTCCACAGCCCTGACGACCGCCATCGAAGGAATCATCGAACGCCACGGGCGGCTGGATGTGCTGGTAAATAATGCGGGGATTACCAGGGACGGGCTCTTGCTGCGGATGGACGATGAGGATTTTGACACGGTTATTTCGACGAATCTCAAGAGTGCGTTTGTTGCCATCCGCGCGGCGGCACGACCCATGATTCGTAACAAGGGGATGGGGGCACGCATCATCAACATTTCAAGTGTTGCCGGTGTCGCTGGAAACGCCGGTCAGGCTAATTATGCAGCCAGCAAAGCGGGGCTCATCGGGCTATCTAAATCGGTTGCCAAGGAGTTGGCTTCTAAAAATGTGACTTGTAACGTGGTTGCTCCCGGATTTATCACAACCGACATGACCGAAGTCCTCAGCGAACAGATCAAGGAAACTGTAAAGAGTCATATTCCGCTGCGACGGTTTGGCGAGGCCCGTGAAATCGCAGCGGTGGTAGCGTTCCTGGCCTCTGCCGATGCTTCATATATCACGGGCCAGGTCTTGTGTGTTGACGGCGGCATGGTGATGTGAGGTGGAAACCGGCGCCCGGAAAGTAAGCATGCACTACATAGATGTTGCAATCGTGTTAAGTACAGCATTGCAAATATAAGATCGACGGCTATAGTCTTTCCCACCATCGGGACGCCGGGCCCGGGTCGGGTTTTACAAATAATCTAAACGTTTCTCCTCCGCGCTCGCTCCTCTCGGCAGACACGTAGCGAGGCCCAGGAAACTGGTAGGAAATTGGATATGGAAGACATCGAACAGAAAGTAATCGAAATCGTCAGCGAACAGATGGGCGTGGAGAAGGCGGAAGTCAAACGCGAGACCCACTTCATCAATGACCTGAATGCTGATTCGCTTGATACCGTCGAATTGGTCATGGAATTTGAAGACGAGTTTGAACTTTCCATCCCCGATGAAGAGGCTGAAAAGATCCAGACCGTCGGACAGGCGATCGATTACATCAAGGAACATTCCAGCAAGTAATCGCTGGCTATAAACCATTGCGATTGCATCGGGGCTGGCGTCTGCAAATATTAGTGCGGTTGTTGTAGTAGTACTGATTCGCAATCATTCGCCGATTACCGTGCCCCATTTTTCAGCCGGATCGCCGAGTCGGATTACAGCCCTCGATTACATCCTGCGATTAATCCCATGAGCAAACGTCGTGTTGTCGTGACTGGTTTGGGCGTCGTCACCTCTTTAGGGGAGGCCGTCGACGAACTTTGGGGAAATCTCTGCGCCGGTAAGAACGGGATCGTCCCCCTCTCGCGGTGGGATTGTTCGAAATTCCCGGTGCGCTTCGGCGGGGAATGTACTAACTTCGACTTAGCCCGGGTCGATGTCACACAATACACCGATGAACGCGTAAGCCCACGCCGACTCGATCGTTTCGCACAGTTTGGCGTGGCGGCATCGGTCAGCGCGGTCAAGGACGCCGCCCTCGACTTCACCAAAATCGACCGGTACCGGGCGGGTGTGATCATCGGTAGCGGAATCGGTGGAATCGAAACCCTCGAAGAGCAAAACAAGATCCTGGTGGAGCGCGGCGTGTCGCGCGTCAGCCCGTTCACCGTCCCTCGATTGATGGTTAACGCGGGCAGTGGAAATGTCTCCATCATCTTCGGAATCCATGGCCCGAACACGGCCATCGCCACGGCATGCGCAACAGGTGCGAATTCCATCGGTGATGCGGGCCGATTTATCCAAAATGATTTGGCCGACATCATGATCGCTGGGGGGGCGGAGGCGGCATTGTGCAGCCTTGGAATGGCAAGCTTCTGCGCGGCTCGGGCCTTGTCAACGCGGAATGACGTACCGCAGCGCGCCAGCCGTCCCTGGGATAAGGATCGCGATGGATTCGTGATGGCCGAGGGCGCGGGCGTGGTGGTGCTCGAGGAATATGAGCACGCCGTTCGCCGTGGGGCACGCATTTATGCCGAGCTAGTGGGATACGGCATGAGCGGTGATGCCTGTCACATTACGGCCCCCGATGAGCAGGGGCGTGGTGCCGCTCAAGCGATGACCCTGGCTTTGAAAGACGCCGGTGTACAACCCAGCGCAGTCGATTACATCAACGCCCACGGCACCAGTACCCAATTGGGAGACATCGCCGAAACCAAGGCAATGAAGCTCACCTTCGGTCAACATGCCAAGTCGCTATGCGTGAGTTCGACCAAGAGCCAGCTCGGTCATTCGCTCGGTGCCAGCGGCGGGGTGGAGGCGGTCATCACCTGCCTGAGCGTCAGCAAAAACATGATTCCCCCGACTATCAACCTGGAAACACCTGATCCCGAATGCGATTTGGATTATGTTCCCAACCAGGCGCGCGAACTTAGGGTTAATTTCGCGATGAGCAACAGCTTCGGCTTCGGTGGGCATAACGCCAGTTTGTTGTTCAAAAAGATTTAATCCCGCCGATCGCCGTATAACGACATCGGACTTTACACAGTTCCCCCCCTGGTCGATAATCTGCGTTAGTGCCCGTCCTCCATACCTCGAACTCCCCCGCGGCAAATCCGGCGACGCCGGAACTGGCTCGTATTCTGCGCCTGCAAGTGCCGATCATTGTTAAACTCGCTGCTCGTAAGTTGACCCTTTCGGAAGTCATGCGCCTGGGCCCAGGTGCAATCATCGAATTTTCCAAAAGCAGCGACGAGCCGTTGGAATTGTTGATCAATAACAAGACCATAGGCGTTGGCGAGGCGGTGAAGGTGGGGGAAAATTTCGGGCTGAAGATTACGCAGATCGGCGATGTAAGGCAGCTCATCCAATCGATGACCGGGCCCAATCGCTAGTTGAATTTCCAGTCGCACGGGGTTGAACCAGCCATGTCACAACCAGCGCATCAGCGAATTAACAAGCTTCGCCAGGAGCTTATTCACCACAATCATCTCTATTACGTGCAGGCCCAGCCGAGTATCAGCGATCGTGAATACGACCGGCTGATGAAGGAACTTTCAGACTTAGAGGCAGCGCACCCAGACTTGATGACTGAGGATTCCCCCACGTGCCGTGTCGGTGGCGAGCCGATCGCGGGCTTTAAGACGGTTCAGCACGCGCTTCCGATGATGAGCATCGATAACACGTATGATGCGGAATCGGTGCGCGCTTTTGACGTAAGAATGCGGAAGCTTCTGGGGGTGCAACCGCGCTATGTGCTGGAACCAAAGGTGGATGGGAACGCGGCTTCATTACGGTACGAGAATGGGGTGCTGCAACTGGTGGCCACGCGCGGCGATGGGCGACATGGGGATGACATTACTGCCCAGGCCAGGACGATCCAAGCGATTCCTTTGCGTCTTCGGTCGTCCGAAGTAACGCCCATACCGCCCATTCTGGAAGTACGTGGTGAAATCTACATACCCAATGTCGTCTTTCAGAAAATCAACGCTGAGCGCGCCGCATCCGGCGAAGAGCGATTCATGAATCCCCGCAATCTTACGGCAGGGGCGCTCAAGCAGCTTGACCCGAAGATCACCGCTTCGCGGCGGTTATCGTTCGTGTCGCACGGCCTGGGAGAAGTTGATGAACTGGGTACAGACAGCTATTGGCAATCGCTGCAAATGCTGCAGAAGTGGGGCCTGCCGGTGAGCGACCACGTTAAAATTGTAGATGATATCGACGCGGCGGTCGTTGAGATTGAAGCGTTCGCCAAGGTGCGCGGGAAGTTGCCATTCCAGACCGATGGAATGGTGGTCAAGGTCGATTCATTGCTGCAACGCGAGAAGGCCGGGTACACGTCAAAAGCTCCACGGTGGGTGATTGCTTTCAAGTATGCCGCGGAGCAAGTGCAGACGGTCCTGAGGTCAGTCGATTGGAATGTGGGTAAAGGCGGCACGCTCACACCTGTGGCGCGGCTGGAGCCTGTGCTTATTGGTGGCGTCACCGTTT
>JBBSFP010000066.1:0-8915 GCA_038238625.1 Tepidisphaerales bacterium | reverse complement strand
CCCCTGTTAATAAATCAGCCAATATCCGATGTGCAAAACGCATGGACATGAATCCGCTCCCGATAAATTATGCAATTAGCTTCGGAGAACGGGCAGAGGATAAATAGCTCTGCTGCGAAGTCAAGAAAAATGTTTCTGGATCAAATTTAAAGGGGCTGGGACGGTTTTTATTGTAATTCACTCTCTGCTCGCGCTTGTCGCGCGGCGCTGAGCAGCCTAAAGCCCCACAACCTTTTTCGGGTTATCGACGATCAAGGTGCGCACTTGCGCATCGCTCAGCCCTAGCTTCTGCTTGAGGTTATCCACCACGCGCGGCATCATCAGGGCTGAACCCACGAAGTGCGAACCATCGGGGGCACGCGCGACCAGATCTTCGCCGATTACCAGTTCCCAACGGCCCATGGTGTATTTGCCCGGACCCTTACCGGCCGGGGCCACGGCATCGGTCACCACGATGCAGCGCTCGACACCCGCAAGCTTCAGATAGTTCCCCAGGGCCACGAACGGCACATGAGCACCATCTGCGATGAACATGGGCATCAGGCCGCGATCTACCAGCGACAGCGCGCGCTGAATGATGTTGTCGTGCCGGTGCATCTGCATGGGGCAGCCGTTCCCCAGGTGCGTGAAGAGTGTGATGCCGGCATCGATTGAAGCGGACAGTTGCTCGACGGTCGGGTTGCAATGTCCGGCTGAGACGACGACGCCGCTTTTGCGTAGAAATTTCGTAGTCGCAAAGCCGGCATCGTGCTCGG
Organism: Tepidisphaerales bacterium; assembly: GCA_038238625.1. GTDB lineage: Bacteria > Planctomycetota > Phycisphaerae > Tepidisphaerales > Tepidisphaeraceae > JBBSFP01. The sequence continues at coordinate 8,160 of JBBSFP010000066.1, read as the reverse complement.
GGGCCAGCGTCACCAGCCTGGTCATGCCGTCGGTTGCATCGAGTAGGCGTTTCATCGCATCGACGGTCGCGGGCTGCACGGAATCTTTTGGATGTGCGCCCACATAACCGGTCTCGGGGCTGATGAAGGGACCCTCGATGTGGAAACCCACGATGATTTCCTGCGCCAGCTTGTCGGCCTTGCGATAGTCGACGATGCGCTGCAGGCGGCGGCACATCACATCCAGCTTTTCGGTGGTAATGGTCGCCAATATCTTGGCAACGCCGTGCTCGCGCAGCAGTTCACAACTGGTGTGAAACTGCTCGGCAGTGAGTCCTTCCTGGTTGTAATCGTGACCGCCGTAGCCGTTGACCTGAAGATCGATGTATTGGGGTGTCATGGTATTCATCCGCGCAGCCATTGGTCACGGTGTTGGGCGACGAACGCATCGTCGTGGAGATCGGGGTAGCTGCGATAGACCCGATCAATTTCGGCGCTCTGCCCGGGGCTGAGGCCCTCATTGGGATCGAGCGTCCACAATCCCTCTAATAAACCCTGCCGACGTAAAACTTCATGAAGCCCGGCAATGCAACCCGCATAGCCGTTTGCGGCATCGAAGAAGACAGCGTTGGTATCGGTGACATCGATGTTAAGCCGCAACATGTCGGCCGAGATCGGCCCGCCGATGGCATCGTGGCAAGTCGCCAGCAGATCGACTGCTTTGCGCGTCCAGACCGACCAGTGCCCCAGCAAGCCCCCGGCAAATCGCCGCTCTACAGCTTTGCCACCCACTTTAATTCGATACGGCGTAATCAAGTCGAGCACGATGTTGTCATCATTGCCGGTGTAGAGGGCGATGTCATCCCGCCCTGCCTCGGCCACGGCACGAATCACATCCAGCGTTTGATAGCGATTGAAAGGCGCGATCTTGATGGCGGCGATGTTCTTCACCTCATCCGCCAAGCGCCGCCAGAATGCATACGACAGCAACCGCCCACCGGCGGAGGGTTGCAGGTAGAAACCCACGATCGGCAAGATCTCTGCAACGGAGGCGCAATGTTTGACCAGCGACGGGTCATCCAGCCCCTTGAGGGCGGCTAAACTCAAAAGCCCCGCGTGATAGCCGAGGTCGCGCGCCAGCGTCGCCTCTGCAACGGCCTGTGGCGTTTGCCCCACTACACCCGCGATGCGAAGCAGCGGCTGGGCGCGGTGGATGTCGAGCGCGGTCATTTCCTCGGCCGCCAACGCCAGCACGGGTTTGAATAAACCAACCTTCGCATCGCGAATGGCAAATTGCGTGGTATGCACTCCCACCGCAATGCCCCCGGCACCGGCCGCAGAATAATAACGATACACAGCGCGCTGGCGGCGCTCATCAAGCTTGCGCTGCGCATTAAGCGCCAGCGGCGATGCGGGGATCACCAATCCCTTGTGCAAGAGCGATCGCATTGTCTGGTTCATGATCAAAATTTCCCATCACGGGCTTCAAAGTGCGTGGGTTTGCCCAGGCTGCTGCCGCCGCGCAAAACCCAATCTGCAATCAGGCGAATCATCTGTCCCGGACCGACGCTCGGGTAACCAAACAACCGATGACCCAGTTGACCATTACTGATTAAGGCATCTGGCGACTCGACATTGATAAACTGCACCGGTTTATCCAGCAATTGGCCGAACTGCATGCAGACCTGCCGAATGCTCAGCAATTCCGGCCCGGCGACGTTCAAGACGAACGGCGGCGCAGCGACATGATCAAACGCCGCCAGCGATTGTGCGTTGGCGTCGGCCTGCCAGATGGCGTTGAAGCATCCCATGGCCAAATCAATCGGTTCTTGTTTCAGCACACGATTGGCCAGGTCGACCAGCACGCCATAGCGCAGCTCATTGGCGTAATTAAGGCGAATGATCGCCAGCGGAATTTTGAGCGTGCGAGAGAAATGATCGAAGATGCGCTCGCGCCCCAGGCAGCTCATGGCGTAATCGCCAACCGGGTTGAGGCCTGCGTACTCCAGCGGCCCGCCCTGCACTGCGGGCGTGAGGCCGTAAATGTTTCCCGTGGAAAACGCAACAATTTTTGAATGTCGAAATTTTTGGCAAACCATGCCGGGCAGATAGGAGTTCATTGCCCAGGTGAGGGCTTCGTTCCCGGTCGACCCGAACTTCATTCCTGCCATGTAGACCACATTGGGCGCATCCGGCAGCTGGTCGAGCTCGGTTTGATTCAGCAAATCACAGCGAATGGTCTGGATCCCCCAGCCATTGAGCTGGCCTTCCAACGGCCCCGAGCTGAAGCGCGAGACCCCGATGACCTTGCGACCAACCCCAGCCTCCTGGGCAGCACGAACGATCATGTGCGACAGGCTAGGGCCCATTTTGCCCCCCACCCCCAGTACGATGACATCTCCATCGAGCCGGGCAATGGCATCGATCGCCTGTGGGGAGGGAACGCTGAGGGCCTCTTCAAGCTTTTCCAGGCTCTCGATCGAAACTGGGTTTTCGCGTACCGGTGGCATCGTTAATCCATCGCCTGTAAATGAGCCTCGTCTTTGATCGCGCGAAATTCCGGTCGCTGCAGATACGGCTGAAATTCCGGACGCTCGAATAGATCTTCAGTTAGCTTCGGTTCGCTGAGCAGGAGTTGCCGCAGGTATGCCATCAGGCGCTCATTATCAGCGAGGGCTGCCAGGGCTATGGCGCGGCCGACGCGGGCGTCGCGCAGCCTTGGATCTTTTCGCAATGCACGTTCAAAAGCATCGGCCGCATGAGAATATTGACGGTGCTCGGTGAGCCGGTTACCCAATGCCATCCACACTGCGCACGTAGCCGTTTGATCCTCGGCGATGGCAGCCTGCAACTGGCTCAACGACCAGTTAGCCGGATCGGCACCGCTGCTGGGGCGTGGCCCTCCGAGCAGCGCAAGCAGCGCCGCAGCGCAGATGAGCACCAACATCGCAGGTTTTCGCGAGTAACGGTACATGGACGCGATGGTTATATCCGAAATTAAACCCGCGTACAGCAACACGCCAGTGCCGTCGGAGCAGCACCGGGAGGGTGCCAATTTCATACCTACGTTTCTGGCATTGCTGCTGATCTCGATGCTCCCCGTCATGGTGGCCGGGTATCATTTTGGGGCAGGCAACCAGGGAATCCAGATTCCCTTTCTGGCTCGCGCCATCGATGCGCGCTTGTTTGCCAACGATCCCATGGTTGTACAAACGGCGGCGGACTATCCGACCTTCTTTTTCCAGATTTTAGCGCGGCTCATCACGGTCGACGAGATTCCAGTCACCTATTTTGCACTGCATCTGCTAACCAGTTTTGCCGTGGTGCTGGCGGTGTTTGGTTTGGCAAGGGTGATGTTCACCGACCGGATGGTGGCTTGGGTAGCGGTGCTCCTGATTGCAGCCGGGCACCACCGCGCTCTAGCAGGGGATGATCTCTATTCGGCCGGGTTCACGCATACCTGGGCGGTGTTTCCGCTGGCGATCGCATCGCTGTTGGCTGTTTATCGCGGCTGGCCTGTTGCGGCATTCATACTTGCCGGATTGGTTTTTAATCTTCATGCGCTCACGGGTGCCTATTTGGCGGCGATGCTGGGCGTGGTGGCAATGGGTGAATGGCCCGAACGCCGCTGGCGCGCTTTGATTGGGCCCGCGTTTTTCACGGTGGGGGCCCTTCCCACCGGCTTGCTGATGCTGCACGGTGCCCAAGATGGGTTCGATGCCGCTTGGATTGACATCACACACCTGCGCTCGGCGGAACACAGCTTTCCCTCTCGCGGATGGTGCCGCGGCGATGCAGACCTGCCGCGATTCGCCTGCCTGATCGGTCTAGGGGCGATCGCGATGTCTTTTCGATCGCGCTCGAAGATTCACCGACGCACCGTGCTTCTTGCCATCGGCGCGGCCCTTTTGATGCTCATCGGCTTGCTGTTTTCAGAATGGATCGTAATCCCGCTGGTGCTGCGGGCGCAATTGTTTCGCTGCACCCGCCTACTGATGATCGTTGCAATGTGTCACATCGCCGCAGGCATTGTGGGGAGCTGGCAAACGGTTGGGCGATCATGGTTTGGTCTATTCGAAGCATTACTGGCGATCGTGACATTTGCGTGCGTGGCCATTCCAGCCCTGGTCGGGTGGTTGCCCATCTCGTTAGCGCTGGCGATTGCAGTTGGGCTGCTTCACGGGCGATTGTCATGGGTGCAGATGATCGTGGGGTGCGCCAGCCTATTGGTTTGCGTGGCCGCCAACAGGTCGATTGGCTTTCCGCTGGTGGGGATTTTGCCGGATGGGAACTTGGGTACCAGGAATCATGGGTGGGTGATTGGGGGGTGGGTGATTCTGGGCGTTTTGGCTTTCCTGGTGGCAGCCCATCGATTGCAGCGGATGTGGCTGATCCGGCTGAGCTATGCGATGGGAGTTCTGTCGTATTGCATCTGCACGGTCATTGCCTGGAGCGCCCAGACGCAGGCGGATAACGCGGACGATTGGGTGCAAACCCAACTATGGGCTCGGCAAAACACGGCACCGGAGTCACTGTTTCTGACGCCCTCACAGCCAGGTGGGTTCCGCATTCATTCGCTCCGCAGCGTGGTTTCCGAATGGCGAGATGGGACGCAGGCGTATTTCAACGCAACGTACGGCAAATCGTGGCAAGCCATCATGAATGCGCTGCCAGATTCCGGGGAATCGTTTGAGCAGCTTGACGATACAGCGCTGCTTCGGCTGAACCAGCAGTGGAAAGCCAGCTACATCGTGCTGCCGATCGGCGCAACCGACCATCACCTGCACCGGGTTTACGCCAATCCGCACTGGGCGATCTATGAGCCGACCATCGTGGCTCCCGCGATTGCGCCCACTACGAAGCCCGCAATGTCGCCCGTGGAAATTGAGCAGCGCAACTTCATGCGCGACGTGGTAATGCCCAATATCGAGAAGAATCGCAAGAGCGATTTCCAGCTGCGCATCGTAGACGAGAGTGGCCGGCCACTCAGCGATGCGCATTATGAAGTTCATCAAACCAGGCAGGCGTTCAATTTCGGCTGCTCAATGTCGTTCTTCAAAGGACCACCGGCGGCGGTCAACGTGCATGGTGATTTCCACCCCCCGCCGGTGACAGATGCAGAGAAGGAATATCTGCCGCAGCTTTTCAATGCATCATTGATCCCGTTTAGCGGCAAATGGATGTACATCGAGCCGCGCGAGGGCGAACGCCACTACGACGATCTCGATGCCTACGTTGATTGGTGCACGCAACATCAGATTGCAATGGAATTTCATTTCGTCAGTGGCTACGAGCCAGCCTGGCTGGGGAAAAAAAGCGTCCCGGATCGGGGCAAGGCATTTCTTAAACATGCCCAGGACCTGGTGCGGCGCTATGGCAATCGCATTCGCTATTGGCAGGTCGTCAATGAACTACATCTATTGCAGGATTCGCCGGCGGTATTCGAAGAGATGCGGCGACTGCAGCCGGGAATTCAACTGGGGATCAGCAACTGTGCGCAGTTCTATGATCCGCAGGTACCTCACCAGCGTGACAAACCTCTCTTGCGCGGAATTGAAGATGTCAAATTTGTGCAATCTAAAGGCGTAAAAGTCGATTTTTTTGGCTTCCATGGACATCGACCGTTTGGCGTCTGGCCTGAAGCGCGGCAGATGTACGATGCGCTCGATGGCTTTGCCAACCAGGGCGTGAAGATTCACATCAGTGAGTTTTCCTGCCCGTTGGACCACCCGATCCTTGGCCGTCTGCGTAGAGGGGCCTGGACGCCTGATCTGCAGGCGGAGTTTTACGAGTATTTCTACACCGTCTGCTTCAGCCATCCGGCCGTCGATATGATCAACCTATGGGGCATGGGGCCGGTTACCTGGCAATCCGGTGCTGGCCTGCTGGATGACAAAAGCCAACCCAAGCCCGTGCTCGAAGCGCTCAGGCATTTGCTGCGTGACAAATGGATGACCGGATCCATTGCGGGGACGCTGCCGCTGGACGGTGCTGTGAGCTTTCGCGGATTTCATGGGGAATACCAGATCACGGTATCCATGGATGACCACGTGGCTACCACGAGTTTCAGCGTGCTTGCGGGCACTAATAATCTGATTCGACTTCGATGGGATGGGCACGGGGGTTTGCACTCGCCATGACCGGGCACCTGACAGAGCGCGCAGGAATTTTTGCGGGAACTTTTTGGTACGCTGCAAATCTAACGATCCATGCTTCAATTCCATCCATCTTAAGGAGAAGGTTCATGCAAGTTAAACGAACTGCGGTCACGGCGGCAGCCATGTTGGCACTGGCGATGGGCGGCCTGGCGTTACCCGCGCGATTTTCCTGGGTTACTTCCATTCACGCAGCGCCGACCACGGCTCCGGTCGGCAACGCTAAAAACACAGAGGTACCGGTGAAAGTCGTTGCCCTCTTCAGCAGTGGCGTTGGATATTTCGAGCATGAGGGAAGCGTGCAGGGAACTGGCAGCACCGAACTGCGGTTCAAAATCAATCAGATTAATGACATCCTCAAGAGCCTGATGCTGCAGGCCAGCGGGGATGGCAAAATCAGCAGCGTCGATTATCCATCGCAGGATCCCATCGAAAAAACGCTGCACAGTTTCCAGGTGGACATCACGGGTAACCCACCGCTGGCCACGATGCTTCAGCAGCTGCGCGGGGCGCAAGTGAAGTTGACACTAGTAGGCGCGGAATCCACCTCGGGAACCATTTTAGGCACTGAACAGAAAACCAGGCCGGTGGGTGAAAAGGGGCAGCCGGTAACCAGCTGGTATCTGAATCTGATTGCCGATGGATCGATCGAATCGGTGGAACTGGATCGGGTGCAGCGTGTGCATCTGGAGGATCCGCAGTTGCAGGCGGAGTTAAACAAAGCCCTGTCGACGCTGGCGCAGGCGCGCGACCAGGATAAGAAGCCGGTGACGATTCATTTCCAGGGAACGGGAGACATGCGATTGCGCATCGGGTACGTCATGGAAACTCCGATCTGGAAGACCAGCTATCGACTGGTGATGACCGACAAGCCCGCTGTCCGCGCTCAGCCCTCAACCGCGCCAACCACCGGCCCGTCGGCCCTGCGGGATGGGAAACTCCAAGGATGGGCCATTGTCGAAAACGAAACAGACAACGATTGGAATAACGTGCAGTTGAGCCTCGTCAGCGGGCGGCCGATAAGCTTCATTCAGAACCTTTATCAACCCCTGTACATTCCCCGACCGGTTGTGGAGCCAGAACTGTTTGCAAGCCTGACGCCGCAGACCTATGACAACGGCTCTATTGCAAACCGCATCGTGAACCCGCCGGGGCAGGTGCCCCCGGGGGAATTCCAGTTGCGAATGTCGCAAACCCCAAACCACTACGAACCCGGAACACTGACGCAGAATTCGTTTGGCGGCAAAACCGGCGAGGCTGGGAAGAGCAGCAGCAACGCCCCCGCTCCCGGTTTACCCGCAAACGCATCCGGCGACGCCATGGACATCGCCGCTTCGGTAACGTCGCTGGCGACGTCGGGGCAGATGGGGGAGTTGTTCCAGTACACCCTCGACTCGGTTTCATTGCCGCGGCAGCGGTCGGCGATGTTCCCCATCGTCACTGAAGATGTGGAGATTCAAAAGGTCTCGATTTACAACCAGAAAATCATGGCGCGGCACGCCCTAAATGGTGCTCGTGTTCACAACACCACCGGTAAACACCTGCTGCAGGGACCGATCACGGTTTTGGATGGCAACGGCTACGCGGGCGATGCTCGCATTGACGATGTGCCACCCGGCCAATCCCGGCTGATCCGCTATGGAGTCGATCTGCAAATGGTGGTGGACGCACCGCAAAACGACACCAAAAGTACGATTCAGACCATCAAGATTTCAAACGGGATGCTTCGGGTCGAACGCAGGCAGGAAATGTCTCAGGTCTACAAAGCTGACAATCGTGGCGACACCGACCGGGTACTGCTCATCGAGCACCCGGTTCATCCCGGTTGGGACCTAAAGGTGGAAAACGAAAAATCCGTAGAAACCACCTCCACGCTGCACCGAATAAAGGGGACGGTGCATGCCCATGAGAAAACCACAGTGGTGGTCAAGGAACAGCGACTGGACGAGGAAGTGTCGCGGCTGGTGTCCACATCCATGGATGCGCTTGAGGTATATCGCACAAACAGTGCTACCCCCGAAAGCGT
>JBBSFP010000065.1:0-9023 GCA_038238625.1 Tepidisphaerales bacterium | reverse complement strand
TGCAGGGCATCGTGGCCGATAATTCCATCGCGACGACGCTGTCGCGGGCCATGATTGCCATGTGCGGGACGTTCGGGGTAGGACTGGTAATTGGGGCGATGGCATCGGCAATGATGGCCGAACACCACCGTCAAAAACAGGCGGCAATGGATACCGCATCTGCGACTTTAGAAAATTCCGGGATAAAAGCGCAGGCAGTGGCCGATAAACGAAAGTGAAAACTAGCGTGGTTGAAGCCCCGCAATGGTAAAAAAGATTTGGTAAGTGGCATCGCACAATTCGTCGCAAATGTTGTCGACTAATTTGCACAAAGTTCATCATTTTTTGACCTAACCCTTGGATCGGGAGCACCTATGGCCAAACAGTCGAGAAAAGACATTCAGGAAATCTGGATCGAGTACAAGAAAAACAAAACCGAGCAGTTGCGCAACGTGCTCATGGAGAATTATCTGCACCTGGTGCGCTACAACGCAGAACGCATTCATGTGAAGCTGCCCGATGAAGTGGAGCTGGATGACCTGATGTCCGCCGGGGTGTTTGGTTTGATGGATGCGATCAATGCGTTTGACCTGAATCGTGGGGTGAAGTTTGAAACGTACTGCGCGCCGCGTATTCGCGGGGCGATTCTCGATGAGCTTCGTTCCATGGATTGGGTGCCGCGCCTGGTGCGTTCACGGGCTCACAAGCTCGAGAATGCAACTAAGTCGCTGGAAGTGGAGCTGGGGCGCATCCCGACCAATGACGAAATCGCCGGACGGCTGCAGGTATCGATGGGTGAATTTGAAAAGATGGCCAAAGACGCCAGCGCGGTGGGGCTGGTTTCACTTTCGCGCAAATGGTTTGAAACTGATTCAAATAAAGATGTACGTGAGATCGACGTTCTGGAAGACAAGCGAGGCGCCGACCCGGTGCGTGAGATCCAGCGAAAGGATTTGAAGGAACTGATCACCAAGGGGCTTAGCCGCGCCGAGCGGTTAATTATCGTTTTGTACTATTTTGAAGAGATGACGATGAAAGAAATTGGCTCGACGCTGGACTTGTCGGAATCACGCGTGAGCCAGATGCACTCGAGCATCCTGGCGCGCCTCAAAGCCCAGATGGCTGATCGCCGCAAAGAGTTCGCGCAAGCGGCGGTGATCTAGAGGCGGTATTTCCCGGTCACTGCTAAAGGCGATGAACTCTGCGTCGCCGCCTGCCTCTGGGTGGGCGGGGCAGGCGCAGTATTGCGGCATCATCCCTTCAATTGACGGTCCCGCACCGCGCGCGTACCATCCGGCGGCTCGAACCCAAAAGGAGTCCATGCACGTTAAAGATCTCCCGTATGCGTCGCGACTTGTTGGTAACCCTATACCTGTAAACATGCCCATGGCTATGCCCGGACCCGGTGGATACAACCGCTATCGTGAAATGACCCTCGAGGAAATGCTCCTCGAAAATCGCGTCGTTTTCCTGGTCGGTGAGATTAATCATCTCTCGGCCACACGCGTGATCATGCAGATGCTTTATCTGCAAAGCGTCAAAAAAGATCAGGATATCAACCTGTATATCAACAGCCCCGGGGGGGTGGTGGATGATACGCTGGCGATTTACGACATCATGAAGTTTCTGACCTGCGACATCGCCACCTACTGCATCGGCCGTGCCGAGAGCGGCGGGGCGGTGGTGTTTATGGCGGGGAAAAAAGGTAAGCGCTACATACTGCCCAACGCCAAGGTGATGATTCACCAGCCGATGGGCGGGGTGTATGGGCAGACGGCTGATATCGAGATTCAGGCCGAGGAAATTCTGAAGACCAAGGAGAATTTGATCGCCGTGATGGCGCGCTGTACCGGCCAGACCAACGAGCGCGTGCGCGAAGATTCCGAGCGCGATCGTTTTTTTGACGCTATGGCGGCGGTGAAGTATGGCATCTGCGACGAGGTGCTGGGCGAAGACGCATCGCCCGCTGCCGCTGCTGCTGCGGCCGATGCCAATAAGCCCAAGGTTTAATTCCCGTTTTTTTACGTTCGTGCCGCAGATAGTGTGGCATAGCCGCACACGCGCCCCACGCACACCTCATGCACACGCAAAGGCTTTGCAATGATTTCTGACCAACTTGTTCCCATCGTCATCGAAAAGTCCGGGCGCGGTGAACGCGCTTATGACATCTACTCCCGGCTGCTCAAAGATCGCATCATTCTGCTGGGCGGCCCGGTTACAGACGATTCGGCCAACATCATCATCGCGCAGATGCTGTTCTTATCCAATGATGATCCCAAGAGCGATATCCAGTTTTATATCAATTCGCCGGGCGGCAGCGTGTCCGCGGGGTTTGGAATCATCGATACCATGAGCTACCTCCGCTGCGATGTTGCCACGACGTGCATCGGTATGGCGGCGAGCATGGGTGCCTGCCTGCTGGCGGCCGGTTCGAAAGGCAAGCGCGCGGTGTTACCGAATTCGCAGGTCATGTTGCACCAGCCATTGATCGGTGGCGTGCTGCAGGGACAGGCAACCGATCTAGGGATCGAAGCGGCCCACATGCTGCGCCTGCGTGATCGCCTTTATAAATTGATGGGTTCATACACCGGTCACGATGCCGAAAAAATTCATCGCGACTTCGATCGAAACAAGTGGCTGTTCGCCGAAGAAGCGGTGGAGTATGGCTGCGCGGATCGAGTGCTGGACCGTGCGCCTGAAGTGCCGGCGCGGTCTCGTGCCAGCGAGGACTCCGACAAGGAATGAAGCGCTTCGCCGTCCGCTTCCTGAGTGCCACCCTAACCGCTGCCGTCAGCGTGACGGCCCTGTGCAGTCAAATGGGTTGTCCCCCTCCCAACCAGGCAGCCATTCCCCTGCGCGCCGAGATTGATTCTCTTAAAAAGAAGCTGGCGGCCCTCGATCGCCAGCGCGCCGCCGATGTTGCCACGATCGCTGCGCTGCAATCGCAGCGCGGCACGCTTGCAACGCTGCCTGAAGACCGCCTCGAAAAGCTGTACACAGTTCATGGCATCCGCATCAGCGGGCATAGCGCCGAGCATGATGGCACGCTCAAAATTTATGTCGTCCCGTTTGATGAGCAGAACGAAAAGCTCAAGGCCGGCGGCACCTTCACCGTGCAGGCTTATGACCTTCAATCTGCGGGGCATCCGATGGTCGGCGAATGGCATTTGGACAACGCCGCCACGCGCGATGCGTGGTATGGGGGTTTGCTGGGTTACACCTATGTGCTCAACTGTCCGCTGCAAGAGCTCGTAACCCACGCTGAACTTACGGTGCGTGTCAGCTTCACCGATGAACTGACCCAGCGCGAGTTTAGTGAACAGAAGGTCATCAGGATAACGCCACGGGTTTCATCCGCGACGGGACCGACAACCCACTTGAAATGAGACGCCAGGGGCGATTTCAGGGCGGCATCGAAATGCCGCGATAAACCGATACGGCCCTGTAGAACTTTGGTATCTTCCGTGGCATTGCCGCTATTTCCGAATTCCCGAATCAGGACAAAATCAGTGACCACCACCGCCGATATAATTGAACGAGGAAAAGCCGTTTTGATCGGGAACTACGCGCGTCAACCCTACGTGATGGTGCGCGGCGAAGGTTCGCTGCTGTGGGATGCGGATGGCAAACAATTCCTCGATCTTTTTGCCGGGTTTGGTGGCACGGTTCTGGGGCACTGCCATCCAGTGTTAATCGAAGCAGCAGCGCGGCAAGCGGGTGCGCTGTGGGCCGTGGGCAATACCTTCTGGACCGAACCTCAAATCGAGCTGGCGGAGATGCTCAATCGGCTGGCGTTCGCGGGGCAGGCGTTCTACTGCCACAGCGGAGCGGAGGCCAATGAGGCTGCCTGTAAGCTGGCGCGGCTGCGCGGCAGCCAGGAGGGTGGCAACCGCTGGAAGATTATTTCGCTGGATAAAAGCTTCCACGGGCGCACGCTGGCCATGATTGCTGCCACGGGAAATCCAAATTATCGCAAGGGTTTTGGTCCGGAGGTCCCGGGATTCATCAACGTCGAGCCGGGGAATTTCGGTGCGCTGGAGTCGGCCGTCGACGACCAGACGTGCGCCGTTTTGATGGAGCCGATCCAGGGCGAAGGCGGCGTCAATCAATACCCCGTAGATTACGTCCAGCGCATCCGGGCATTGTGTGACCAGCGGCAGATCACGCTCATTTTCGATGAAGTATGGACCGGTTGCGGACGCACCGGGCACTACTTTGCACATCAGGGTTTCCAGGGAACCGATGATGCGCTTCCCACGCGAATCGAGCCGGACATTCTTACACTCGGCAAAGCAATCGGGGGTGGGCTGCCGGTTGGGTGCATGTTTGCCAAGCCGGCGCTGGCGAAACTCCTGGTTCCGGGCACGCACGGCAGCACGCTGGGTGGCAATCCGATTTGCATGGCTGTGGCGCGGGCGGTTTTCCATGTGATCGAGCGCGAAAATCTAACCCGACACGCCGCCGACCTCGGAACCTGGGCTGCCCAGCGGCTGCGGAAAGAGGGGCGGCTGCAGGGTAAAGTTGTGCAGGTGCGCGGGCAGGGGCTTATGATCGGGATCGAGCTTTCCGCCATGCCTGAGAAGCTGATGGACCGCGCGCTGGCCGCGGGGTTGTGCATCAACCTGACGGCGCAAAAAGTAATTCGCCTGGCACCGGCGATTAATATCCCAACCGATACCTGGAAAGAAGGCGTGGAACGGGTGATCGATTTGATAGCCGCGCTCTAGCGGCAGGAGCGTCTATGCGCCGCGGGAATTGGATGGTCGCCGGGGCGATTCTGCTCATGGGATGTTCGCATCACGAAGGTCCGCAAGCGGATCCCGCCAAAAGCCTGACCGATGTGGCACCGCGCATATTATATCCCGGTGCTGATGCCGGTGGCGGGCAGATGTCCCCCATTGTGGGAGATCACATCGCCAGGAGCCACGGCGACGCTGTTGCCAATGGCGAGGCTCCTCTCGACGGCGGGGCACCCCTCAACCAGATGCCGGGCCCGATGCCCCTGCGCAACCCGTTGGATGCGCGCGAATCCGCCATCAGCAGACCGGTGGTGGTGCAGCTAAGCGTTTACGAGGTAACGGTGCCGGCGGGGACGGTCAGCAGCAACGACGCCTTCTGGCGACACGCGGATGAAAACGCCGTCGATCCCAGCACACACGACCAGCTTTGGCGCAATGGCCTGCGCGTCGGACTGGCTCCGCAGGCGGATTGGGACTACTTCAAGAACATCCTCACGCTCAACCCCGCCAAGACCCAGCGCAGCGTCTCCGCCAGCGCCGGGCAGCAGCAGATGGCACTCCCGGTGCGGCAAAACATTCTCTACCAGCTCATCTGCTACATCGACAGCAATAACGAGCTGGCGGGGCGCTCATTTGAGCGGAGCGAAAACTTCATTGCCATCAGCTTCATGCCGTCGATTCGCAAGAACGGCAATGTGCGTGTCGAGGTCTGCCCGGTGGTCCGTGCCGAGCGCACGGAACTGGTGCACACGGTTCGCAACAATGAGGTTGAAATTCAGGAAGTGCGTCCCGAGCATTTTTATGATGTCAATCTCAAGGCCGAGATTCCCGCCGAGCAGTTTTTGATCATCGCCCCCTCACCCGAAGCGGTGTCACCGCTGCTGCTGGGGCATGCATTCTTGTGTTCTGATGGGGTTACTAACCGGTTGGAAAAGGTGCTGATCCTGTCGCCGCAGCCGTTCCGATATGAAGCCCCCGCGACCCGGCCAACCCCCTGATGTTGGGGAGATCCTTCGCCGGCTCATTCCGCGGCGGGGGCATTCGATTATTGCGCCAGAAGCGCGAAAAGATCCACCCAGGATTTGTCGCTCTTGAGCGCGCTTGCAGCCATCGGGGTGGACGGCGCAACCGCCGCCTTGGCTGCCGTGGCTACTCCGTCACTGGCTTCGTCCAGATCGCGGAGGTCCATTCGCAAAACCTGGGTATCCGGACTTTCGACCTGCACGTGGGATAGATCGCTGCCGCGCAGGACTACCGTTTTCACCGATGAGTGGATGATAATTGTGGTGTTTTCAAACTCGTTATCAAGCAGTTCAAGATGATCGATGTTGTAGAACTCCGTCAGCGGCGGAGACTTTCGCCACGGGCTGGCATGGTACAACCTTTTGAGGAACGATTCGCTATTGCGGAAGGCACAATGCTCGATTGTCACAATCCCGAACGTGCCGTTGCGCAAGCTGAGCAACTCTCCAGCCGCGTCATAAAAAACAGAATCAGTCGCGGTGAATGACCTGATGCTCGCTCCCATCGCCTGGACGGCCGCCGAATGACCCTCGCCCGGCATGGAGATATCACCAAATCTGCAATTCCGCAGGGTGATTGAATTGATCGGGCCCGTGAGCGTCAAAGCCGCGTAGTCGGTCAGGCCAGTGATATTGACATTTTCTAACAGGTAATCGGCGTTTTGGTTGAGCACAAGCTGCGTGTTGTGCTGCTCGTTTTTGAGATGGATGGGCGGAGCTTCGTCAGGAGGTGCGGCTGTTTTGGCCGGAGCGCTGTGAGTGAGTAACCCTAGTGTCAACAAAGCCGCCGCGGCATGAAGATATCGGCACAGATTGGACGCAAAGCCCATGGCAACGCCTCCTGACGGATTTATCGGGCAAAGGGAATTTGTAAGGGTATGCAGGAACGTAGGAAATCGCAAGAAAAATAAGGTTTTCGAGCGGTCTGGGACATTCATCCGCCGTCGGCGATCAGGTGGCGGCTTAATGCCTGTTTGCAAAACCAGGCACCATTTTCATCCGATATCTAATACATCCGCACTGGCCCGCTTCACAGGCAATGGCGCGGGTTATCGGCCTTTGTACAAGTGACGTCATGAAAATATCTTCTCGCAATAAACGTACATGGATCGTTCTGTTGGCGGCCTTCGTCGGTATTTGGGAACTCGTCTCGTACGGTATGGCCCCTATTCTCGCTAATCGCCTCCAGGCGATGGTTTCCAGTCATCTGAATGCCGAGCTGCGCATGGGAACCGTGCGCTATTGCTTTCCGTATGGCGTGATCATCGAGGATGCGTCGCTGGTTGCCAACGATCCCGACGGTAATGCCATTGAACTTCTCCACGCGCGGCGGGTCGATTTGTCGCTGGCGAAGCTGCCCATTGGCGATGGGCCGTTGGTGATTGAGAAGCTGGCGATCACCGATCCAATGGTGAGCATCAATCGCACGGCTAATGGCATCATTGGGGAGTTTGGTTTAATCAAAGCCGACAGCGAACAGGCTAACGCCAAGCTCTCCGATATGTTTCGCCTGCGCCGGTTTAAAATCGACGGCGGGCAGGTGGTGTATCGCGACCAGACGCAGCCCGGCAACTTGCCAATGGTCTGGAAAAATCTGCAAATTGACCTGACCACCAGTCCAAAAAATGGGGTGCTGTACGAATACAACCTGGTGGCCCGCGATCTGCCTTTGCTGAAGGCTGAAGCCGTCGGCACGATGAACCTGGACGAACTTTTTTTGAATGTGAGCCGCTTCAATCTGAACCTGCAGGTAAGCGTCGATGCGCAGCAGAGTCAATTACCGGGCGTGCTACAGGAATTGCTTCGCAAACATCAGATCGATGGTCAATTGACGCTCAATGGCACCGCACAGGTTCCGCTGCATAACCCGGGCGACACGCGCTACGACGCGGTAGTGGATCTTTCCAAGGCCAGCGCGTTTTTACCGCAATGGGATGCCTCCCTGGATCGCATGGTGCTGAAAGTGCGCTGCACCAGCGCGCAGCCGCCGCAACTGACGCCGCTGGTGCCCCTGGGTGGCAAAGACATGATGCGCCAGGCGTTGATGGCACCGGTGGCGCGGGCAGACGAAGATAACGCATCTTCCGATGGCAATGGTCCATCGTCGACCCAGCCAGCACTGGCACCGGCACCACCGGTGCTCGTGCGCATCGAACTTCTGGAAGCCGGCAGTGGTGACACCGTGCTGCGCGTGGAAAACGGCGTGGCGCTGCTTGATCCCGTCGGCGGGCGCTGGCGTGTGGCTCAACTGGCGGGTGTGCTGAACATGGGGACCAACCGCAACGCCCTTCCCACCCGTTTACAGGAGCTCATGCAGCGCCTGGGAGCGCAGGGCCGGTTGGAATTCACCGCGCGGGCAGTGGGGCCGGTCCGACCAACACCTGGAAAGCGCGCCATCGATCAGATCGATTATGAGCTCATCACCTTTGCGCGCGACCTGACGTTGCAAGCGCCCATGTGCCCCTTGCCGCTGGAGCACATTAACGGGTCCGTGCACCTCCGGAACAGAGAGATTTGCCTGGAAAACATCGACGGGATTTACGGCAACGACAAGATATATCTGGGTAACTGCGTCGTCCCGCTCGGTAATGCGCCGCGCGAGCTGGCGGCCCATGACCTGCAGGGAAGCATCACCTTCGGGCAAAATCCGACGCAATATCCAGAAGTGTTGCGACCGATGATGGAACAGGTACGTCCGATCGGGCGTTACTTTTTCAAAGGGGATTTGAGCGCGCACGACATCGGGCTGAATGAGCCGGATTATCACCTCGACTACGCGCTGGCACTGAGCAGCGATGATGGGTCGGCGCTGGTCACGACCCAGCGGATTCCAATCAGCCATATCAAGCTGGAAGCTGACCTGCGAAATGGTGCGGTGGACCTGAAGAAACTGCAGGCCAGCTGTTGTGAGGGCGCGGTGGAGGCGACGGGGCAGGCCCGGATGGGGAAGGTGCTTACCTACCAGGGCCGCGCCCGGGCGACGGGAATTGATCTCAAAGTGCTCTCCGATGCCTGGACGCATGCGAGCGGCGATGAGCCGATGAATTTGTCGGGCAAGGCGTCGATGGAGATGCTCTTCAGCGGGGTCGGGCCGCGGATGGAACGGACGTTCGCTGACAATTTTCGTGCTAAAGGTGAGTTTGAAATCATCGATGGCGATTTCTGGCAGGCACCGGTGGTCAGCGATCTGCTGGCGAATGTGAAGCTGGCGCACAAAGCGCTTACTGTGGGGCAGGCTGCCGCGCTGTTTGAAATATACGACCGCAAGATGGTGCTGGAGAAC
>JBBSFP010000064.1:0-9056 GCA_038238625.1 Tepidisphaerales bacterium | reverse complement strand
GTGCACCGTGAGCGTGTTGTCACCAAAAAGACTAAAGGCAACCGGCGCATCCTGCACGGGCCTGTCCAGATCGAAGTAGGCAACGCCGGCCAGCTTCGAAGCCGCTTCTTTCGGTGCCTTGATTTTTGCCCAAAGCTCGGCTGGCGTCGGAAAGGCCTTCGTGGCGCTAGTCGCCGTCGCATTACTCGGCATCGGCGCGCGATCGGTTGATGGATTGCTCGCTGGGATGTGAGCAACCTGCGCGATATTTCCCTGCGGATCGCCAGCTACCTGGGGCTCCGTAGTTGGCGGTGCCGCGTGCAAACCTGTAGCCCCCAGGAGCACAATGGGGCACAGCGCGACGCACGAAAGAATTCTTTGGAACATTTTTCTCCTGATCAAAAACAATGACGAACACATCCGGGAGTTAGAGGCCGCTCAAACAAACTGTTATCAATAACGGCTGTCTACGACGCAACACTATAGCTTGGTTTAGCCGTTATTCCGCTTCAAATCCGGTGGCCGCCCCCCCTGGAACTTTTGGCAGGTTCCGAGGCCATTGAAGGCTTTCTGATCGGGGAAAGGGGCAAATTTGACCGACCTACGGACCCAACTATAATGCCGCCTGCTTTGCCGGGCCGACACCAGGAAACAGGGGTTCCATTAGGAAGGAGTCCAGGGTTGCGCTGTTGCATGAGATCAATCCGCTTGTTGGTAGCATCTGTATTTGCGCTGATCGCATGCGGAATTTTTTGCCCCGCAGGCTTTGGCCAGGTCGATACCGCAGCGCAGTCCATGCAGATCAGTTCCGATCAGGTGGCTACCTGGGTGCAAGCGGATCCCAGGGGGGAGCAAAATGTCATCTACATCGATTCACCGCTCACCATTGAACTGGGGCACACGAAGATTAGTGCGAATCAAGGCGTAATCTGGCTCACGCCGATCAAGGGGGCGCTCGAGCAAGACCAGAAAGCCGAAATCGCCGTCCTGGGGGATGTGAAACTCGAACAAGCCGAAGCCACCCGGATGGGTGGCGAACTTTATATCACCGTGGATGTGCGGGGGGCGATCCGCCTGAAGGCCGACAAACGTGCGGTAGACAATCGCTCGGACACCGACCTGTACCGACATGCCAATTCGCTGCGGCCCGCACTGGTGCAAGTGACAACCACGCAACCGGGCGATTGGATGCTTCCACTCACTGCAGAAGTGCCACAAAGCCAGCCCGCTACTACGCAGTCCACCACCCGCCCCGCGCCACCGCAGCCTGTGAGTTTTTCGGCGGATCGCATCAGCACGCTGCACGGCCCCGATGGAAAGATCGTGATCACACTGATTGGAAATGTCCGCATTTTTCAACAACGCATCAAGGACGAAGCATTGGAAGTACAGGCCGACCGTGCCGTGCTCTACACGCCGCTTACCGAGCTTCGGCAAGCGCAGGGGGGGGGTAATTTTGCTACGATTGAGCAAGCGGTATACGCCGCCTATCTGGAGGGGGATGTGCGCATCATCCATACGCCTCCCACCGACCGCAAAATTTCTGAACAGCGCTTGTTCGCCAATCGCGTTTACTACGATTTCACAACCGACCGCGCCGTGCTTACGGATGCCATCCTGCATACCCTGGAAACCAAAACGCAAACGCCCATCATCATGCGCGCGCACATCATGCGACAACTGTCGCTCGGAGAGTATCGCGGCGACAAAATCCAGCTCACCACCAGCAGCTTTGCCATCCCCTCGTACAGTTTCGGTATGAACAAGGCGTACATCCGAACGATTGACACCGGCGATCCGCAATATGGCACCCTGACTTATTACAAAGCCGACGATCTGAAGGTGAATCTGTTCGGGATTCCATTTTTCTATTTCCCCCAGGCATCGGGCTCATTCACCGAACATGGTTCCATGCTTCGCGACATTGAGACTAAAAGCTCCAGCCGATTCGGGTTCGGGATCGTCACCAGCTTTGGCTTGTTCGAAACCCTCGGGAAGATTCCTCCCAAGGGCACCGATGTGGTTTACGGCTTTGACTACTTCGCAAAGCGCGGGCCCGCATTCGCAGCAAGCGGCAAATACAGCGGTGGCTTCCTTACCGAAACTTCCAAAGAGCCGTGGAGTTTCGACGGGGATTTCAAAACGATCTTTGTCAAAGACCACGGAATTGATGATCTGGGGCGCGGCCGCTTGTTGGTAAAGCCCTCGCAGGAAGATCGTGGGCGATTCTCACTGGAGCATCAACATTATCTGCCTGATGATTGGCAGGTTCAGGCCAGTTTCAACTATTTATCGGATCGGACGTTCCTGCCCGAATGGTACGAAAATGAGTTCAACACCACCCGCCCGCTGGAGACGTCAATCTATGCAAAGCATCAAAAAGACAATGAGGCAATGACGTTTCTGCTCAGTGGGCAGCTGAATCATTTTGTGACCACATCTGATTTGCTGCAGGAGCGATTAGAAGTCGAGCGGCTTCCGGAAGTTTCTTACCATCGCATCGGCGACAGCATTCTGGGGGACAACTTCACACTCATCAGCGACAACACGCTTTCCGGTCTCGTATACAAGCGCGACACTTCCCCGCTGAGCGCCTATGGCTTTCGGCCGGGCGGTGGGCCGGGGTTGCCCTCAATCGGGTTCACCGGCACCACCGGGCGTGAAATCGCCCGCGGTGACTTTCGCCAGGAAATTGATTACCCACTTTCGCTCGGGCAGTTCAAAATCGTGCCCTATGGCCTGTTGCGTTACACAGCCTATTCTGACTCCCCTGGGGGCTCGTTCAAAGATCGCCTTTTTGCAGCAGTTGGTATGAGGGTCACCACCGCCTTTTGGAAAGTTGACGATACCGTTGACAACTTTCTTTTCGATCTGCACCGCCTGCGCCATGTGATCGAACCGACGCTGAATGTGTTCACCAGCACGCAGACCACCGATCGCCGAGACCTGTTTATTTTCGATGAGCCCATCGACGCCATTAACAATATCAGCGCAATGCAGATCGGCTTGGAACAGCGCTGGCAGACCAAGCGCGGTGGCGTTGATCGGTGGCGCAGCGTCGACGTGTTTGCGTTAAACATTCAGGGAAATTTTTTCAGTAACCGTCCGCCCAATGATCAGCTGGCCCCCACCGCATTTCGCGGTTTGTTTTTCAGTTCACTGCCGGAAACATCGGTGCCCCGTAACAGCATCAACGCCGATTTCACCTGGCGCATCAGCGATTCCACCGCGGTGCTGGCCGATGCCCAGTACAACATTGACAAGAAAACGCTCGCCACCGCTTCGGTCGGGCTGGCAGTGCAACGCGATCAACGGCTGGGCTATTTCGTGGGTGCCCGCTACATCAAGGAGTTGAACTCCAATATCATCACCATCGCAGCTAACTATGAGCTAACGCCCAAATACAATCTCACCGCTCAGCAGAGTTTTGATTTTGGGCAGGACCGCTCCATCGGAACGAGCATTGCCCTGATTCGTCACTTCGACCGATTTTTCGCGGCGGTTACGATCCGAATCGATGAAGTTTCTAAGGAAAGAAGCGTGGGATTCAACATCTGGCCGGAGGGACTCGGATTGGGCGTATCCAGCGATCGCCTGCACAGCGTTTTCGGGCCGTGATTCGTTCAGTTGAAAAAACGGTACTTGAGAATCAAGAGCACTGCCTTGACACCGTCCCACCAGGTGATCTTCTTCCCCTCGTCATAGCTGCGGCCATAATAGGCAACGCCCACTTCATAGATTCGTAGGCGCGGACGGATCTTGGCGATCTTGGCGGTTAGTTCCGGCTCAATTCCGAAGCGATTGCTCTTCACCTGAATCTGATCCAGCACGCTCTTGCGGAAAACCTTGTAGCAAACTTCCATGTCGGTGAGATTCAGGTTTGTGAACATGTTGCTGAGCCATGTCAGGAAGCGATTGCCCAGCGTGTGCCAGAAATAGAGCACGCGGTGGGGCTCGCCCACGAAGCGGCTGCCGTACACCACATCGGCTTTGTCGTCGGCGATGGGCTGCAGCAGTTTAAGATAGTCGGCTGGATCGTATTCGAGGTCGGCATCCTGGATCAGCACCACATCGCCCGTGGACCGCGCAAAACCATCCCGCAGCGCCGCCCCTTTGCCCTGGTTCACTGGCTTGTGAAATATTTGAAATTCAATATCCGGGAACAGCTCTGGTAGTTCATCCAGCTTTCGAGCCGTGCCATCTTTCGAACAATCATTCACACAAATGATTTCCCGCGCTATGCCCGTGGGCAAAGGCGCTCGAACCACCAGTGCAATTAGATCCTGCACTGTCGCCGCTTCATTATAAACCGGGATAACGATGGAAACCTTGGTGAGTTTTACTGACTGGCGGCGAAGCGGCCCATCGCTATAGACCTGTTTGACATCACCGTCGGATGACGGTTGCCAATAATCATTCCACGTTTGCCGCCGGTTGGGTGTGTGCACCCCGGGCGATTCGCGCAGCTCACTGATCGTTTCAACCACCAATTGACTCTGCATTGACTCCGCTCCCACCGGATTAGGGAATGCACCGCACCGCATGTCATCGACAACGATACCCCATGACTCAACATGTTGACTAGGACCCCATGCGGCTAAAAAAAAATTTGATCGGCTGATGTTAAGCGGTATTTTTCATCGCTTGAACGGCTGGGATCGCGCCACTGAGACGAGCGGTCAGCTCATCGAGTTCAGCGGCAAGGCGGCGGGTCAGCTGTCGGCGCTCGAATTGCGCAATCGCCTGGCGATCCTGCCGAACGAGGTCGGTACCCACTGATTTAGCCCGATAAAATCTCACCAGGGCATCGGCCGCGCCGCTGACGTCTTCCCCACCGATTGCAATTCCGGAGCTGGTCGATTCAATAAACGACCGCATATCCCCACGCGGACCCATGCCCAGGATCGGCCTTCCGCTACCCAGATATTCGTAAGTTTTGCCGGGCACCACCAGCGCCGGTCCGCCATCCAGCGGCGTGTGCAGCGGCAGGAACAATACATCGGCCGATTCCACCCACCCCACCGATTCCCCATGAGATCGATAACCCAAAACCTTCACGCGCGACGATACGGATGATCCATTAATCAACTCCCGATCCTCCGTCGAATGTTCACCGACCAGCACCAGCTCTAACTTTTCGGCGGGAATCAGTTTTTCGGCGATAACCCGTTCCATGGCCTGCAGCAGATACCGCGGAGTGCGTGTCCATAAATTGATCGGGCGTCGCGGATATTTGAACTTGTTGAGCATTCCATGCCCCGCGTATACACGATCCCAAACGCTCGCCAGTTCTGAATGAAACATTCCCGTGTGCACGATGCGCAGCACATCGGCCGGTGGGCGTTGCGGCTGGGCGCGGCCGAAATCCTCGGCATCGTACCCGTTGGTGATCGAGATAATCCGCGCGGTGATCCGCCTGCCAAACTCCTGCTCCGCATCGGGCCCGGTGAATTTCTCCCGGGCTGCGCGCGCAGATTCTGGCGTGTTCATGATGATCAAGTCAGCGGCGGCGAGCGCTTCGCCCATCGCGCGCCAATCGCGGCCGGCATGCCAGCGCGTGGTGTAAATCTTGGTTTCATCCAAGGCCCAGGGATCGCGCAGATCAAGAATCAGTGGTAATCCCAATTGCTTTTTGAGAGCGACCCCCGATTCCGCAGCCGTGAACGGCGACATGGTCACAAAGATGGCCGATGGATGATGCTCGGCGGCCAGGTCCATTCCCAGTCGGGTTGCGGCAGGTGCCCACCAGTCCATCGGATCGGTGGAAAAAAACGGTTGCCGCCATTTTTTTTGCGCTCTGAAATAGCGATCCCGTTCATTGGGATGAAGCGCGGTGTAGCGCACGATGGTTTCGGTTGGAACATCATGCAGCAACGTTGGATCCTGCACGCCACTGGCATTGTCGGCCATGCCCCCATGCGCGATGATCAAGGGATGCCACCCAAACTGCGGGAGGTATTTGGCGAATTTGACCGAGCGTTGCACGCCGGCACCGCCACGGGGTGGGAAAAAATAGGCTAAAAACAAAAGCGAACGCTGCAAGTTGTTGATCCTCGGCGGGGCATTGTTGAGCGACTGCTCTGAAAGTGTCAATCGCAAAGAGGAACTCTTGGTGCCCGGAGGAGTAGGCCGGGGATGAACGACTGGTGCATTCCTCAATTTCAGTAGCATCGCTGCAGCACTCCCTGCGTCAAGTCTTCATCGCCGCAGTGGCCTCCCGCGACAGGGGGCAGCCGGCGGTCAGCCACCTCCCGGACGGACGGTTTCACGTCCCGGGTCGTTGGCGATATACATTCTCGGTGTTTCTGGCTCAGCGCCTGCGATAATATCGGCATAAATGCTCCCCATTCGTGCTGCGTTTTCCTGCCATTGATAACGCTGCATTACAAACGCCCTGCCAGCGACGCCCAATCGCCGCCTTAAGTCAGGATCATCGATCAGCCGCAGGCAAGCATTCGCCAGCGCGGTCGCATTGAACGGTTCAACCAGAATTCCCGTTTTTTCGTCTAACACGGCCTCCGGCACGCCACCCACGCGCGTCGCTATAACAGGGATTTCGCACGCCGACGCCTCGATGGCGGCTACACCAAAGCTTTCCTGACAGGTGCTGGGCATAACGAATATATCGCATTCATTCATCGCGCCGGCCATTTGTGCATGCGGCAGTCGGCCGGGAAACCCAACACGGTCCGATAACCCAAGGGCCGCGACACGTTTTTCCAGGTACCCTTGCATGTCCCCTTTGCCGCACAGGGTCAACCGAGCCTGCGGCCGCTGGGCAGCCACCACCGCGAAAGCCTCAAGCAAGACTTCCGGCCCGTACTTTCGCTCCAGGTTTTTGAAAAACCCCAGTCGAACCAGTCCATCATCCTGCCGCGGTCTCGGCTTGAATTCCTCCGGCTCAATGCCAAATGGGATAATGTGGATGTGGGTTCCGGGCAAGCAAAAGGGCGCGGTACGCTCCGCTAGAAATTGCGTGGTGGCAGTGATCACGTCTGACCGCGCCAGCAAGGCGCGCACTCCGGCTTTGTGTTTCTCACTCAGCGGAAATTCCGGGCTTTCCACCACTTCGCTACCCCAGGTGCTGGTAATGAGTGGTCGGATATGATCGAAATAGAAATGGTTGCGCCCCCCACCATCGGGATAGTGTACATGCGTGATGTCGGGCGCGAACTCCGCGAAGATTTTTTTCCATCGGTGATAATCGATCCGTACATGCAATCCTTTGAGCCGGTGGTACCACCGCCGCTTTCCTGGGAAAAAAGTAGTTTTGACACCAGCCACAGGTTCATCAACGGGCGTGACGACCTGGACGATCATCCCTTGTTCTTGAAAGTAGTGTGCCCAGCGCCCGGTGTGGGCGGAGTTAGCGTGGGCCACCATCATGAGCCTGCGCCCCCGCAAAATTTCGCGTGTGATGCGGGTCATGATTTTTTCTTTCGCCGGCAATTGCCGATTGCTCGGATTGAATTCGCATACAGCCTGCCAAGCCACCCCGGCCCTTTCAAAAGCATGCAGGCAATCCCGAATCGCAATGCATGGGGCGCCAAGCCGTGGACGCGAACCTCATCCAGGATCCCTCGATCCGGCAAACCCTTTCCCTCGCGCAAGGCTTGCTCAAGGTAAAGCAGGGTCTCGGTGGAAATCCGGTCAATCAAAATCGGCCGCGCCTTTGGACCCATCACCATCGGCAGATGCCGCACGCTTAATCGCACCCGGTCAGCCCATGCGGCGGCGTCTTCCTTTGGCATGTTATGCGGATGTTCACGACACAGCGTTAATGGCTCGTTGGTGTAGGCGAAGTCGTGCTGACGTGCAACGCGGTACCACAAATCCCAGTCCTCGCCGATGCGGTATGAGGTATCAAAAAAGTTCATTTCCACCGCGACATCACGCCGCATCATCACCGCAGGCGTGCCCATGGGCATGTACTCAACGATGCGCTCGAACGGCCTGGTCAGAAGGCCGGTCGGCGGTTCCGATGGTAAACCCGTGGGCCGATGCGTCCAGATGCGATCCTCGGCATCGATGACATCCATGCTGCAGAACGCCAGCGCTGCGGATGGAAATCGATGGAGCAACGCCAGCAATGTGCTGCAAAAAGTTGGCCGCCATAGATCGTCGCTATCGAGAAACGCCACCAGCCCTCCCTGCGACTTCTGCAGCGCCAGGTTCCGCGCTTTAGCTGGGCCGGCGTTTTCTTGACGCAAAAACACCAGTTCGATGCCACTTTCTTTGAAATGTCGTTTGAATTGCTCAACGACCTGAGGGGTGCCATCGCTGCCACCATCATCAACGACGATTACCTCCAGGTTGAGGTAATCTTGTTCCGCCACGCTTTGGAGCGCTCGGCTAAGCAGTGCTGCTCGGTTGAAAGTCGGGATAATGACGGAGATCAGATCCGGCATGGATCACCGGCCCTGCCCGCGCCGGGCCAGTTCACGTTGCATCCAGGTCTGCAACATCGTGACTTCGTGCCTCAACGAGAATTCTGTTTCTGCTTTGAGTCGAGCCGCGCGCGCCATCGATTGATACTCCGTGCCTGTCAGAGACATCATTCGCTCCATGTCGGCTGCGAGCGACTGTGCGTTGCCGGCTTCGCTCAGAAACCCCGTGCCCGGCGACACCGTCTCATGCAACCCGAGCAACTGCGTGGACAGCGCTGGCAAACCACACGCCATCCCTTCCCGCAGCGCCAGCGGCATGCCATCCCGATTCCCGTCCTTTGCAATAACACATGGGAGGGCAAAACAGTCCTGCTCAGGCAACCATTGGCGTAAAAAGCTGGCATCGCGCCGGCCCAAAAGCGTGAATTGATCCGCGATTCCCAGCTCACACACCCGTCGTTCCAACGTCGCTCGCAGTTCCCCTTCGCCCACGATTTGCACCACAAAATCCTTGCGGCGATTCGCCAGGATTCCAGCGGCTTCGACCAGCACGTGGAATCCCTTGATCTCCACCAGCCGCCCGGTCGCTGCAAAGCGGAACGGCTGGTGCGGCGGGCGGGGATGCACAGCAGCCGGCTTGAAAAAATCCACGTCAATCCCATTAGCCAGCACATGCACCTGGGCCGGATC
>JBBSFP010000063.1:0-9084 GCA_038238625.1 Tepidisphaerales bacterium | reverse complement strand
GTTGGCGCGGCCCAGCCAGATGAGGGGATTGTTGGGAACGGCCTGCTGGGCGGCATCGTATTGGTCGACGGCCGCAGCGTATTTGCCTGCTTTCATCGAGTCTTCAGCCTTCTTCATCATCTCAGAGAGGCCGTGTGCATGGATGCCCTCGCTGAGCTTATCGACGCGAACGGGTACCTTGCTGTTGCCACCGGTCCCAACGAGCAACCGGGTGGGCAAAGTACTGGGCTGGGTGGTGGTGGGCACCAAGGGTACTTGCACGAAAGGCAGCGGAACGCCCACAAAGCCATGCCCTTTTTTGTCTGCCAGCGTTTTATCCGCGGCTACTTTTTCGGCGGCCCGCTGATCGGCAAGTTCTTTCGCATACACTTGCGTGTGGGCAAGTTCAGGACCGTAGCGTTTCTCAAGGCGCTCATAAAGCTTCTGATAAATGGCGCTTTGCTTGGTTGCTGGCAGGAGCATCATCTGCCCCGATGATTCACCCGTTCTAAGACTTCCAGCCAGGGGCTGGTTCTTCTGTTCACCTGGCAGCGGCTTGCCGATGACGGAATCTGACAAGGGCCTGGCGACGTTGACGTCATTCAGGGGTGCATTGGGATCATGCGGGGCGTTGGGATCAGGGGCAGCATTGGGATCGCTGTTCTGGCCATCCGGCCGGATGAGCAATTCGTTGCGAGTGGTTTGGATGGACGCTGGATCGATATTCTGGCGATCGATGGCGTTTCCGGGCCGCAGGTTAGTCCACTGTTCGAGATATCGGCGATCGCCTAAATCGTTGGGGTTCCATTGCCGTACGCCATAAAGCGGTGAGAGAGAAAGGATGGTTTGCTGTTGATTCGAATCGAGCGGACCTGGCAAGAGCAGAACATCGGCGCGGGGACCGTAAAGGTTAGGATTCTCAAGCTGATTGTTGACCTGCGTCGGCTGCAATCCCTGGGTGGGCTGAGCGGCCACATATCCGGCGTTATTGGGGGCGGCCACAAAACCCTGGGGGGGCGGCACCCAGCGCGATGTGCTGTAAAATGGCTCGGCAACGTTTGGGTTCAATTCCCGGTCATGGGCCACGGGAGCACCAGAACTGACTCTCGTGAAATCCGTGACCTGGGTCGGCACATTGCCCCGAAATGCGCGCGGATCACGACTGGCGGTGCCATGGAATTCTTTACCGGCGGTAACGTTGCCGTACACGATCTGGTTGGAGTTAGTGCCGTACGGAACCCGCTGCGAGTTACCGTTGTAGCCGCTGGTGCCAATTTGATTACTAGCATCGTTGGCATGGCCATCAGCGATCTGAGCCGCTGCCAGCGATCCCCACATCAACGATGCGGCCACAGTAGCTGCCATGGCAATGACGGCCTGTCCCGATTTTACCTTTATCATATTAATCTCCACACCTCGGGGGTCGTAGATCTGCGCTGAAGCACCCATATGTAGTATACCCCAGTTGAGAGGGCTTATCTGTGGGAAAATGCGAAAATCGTGGCAATGGTCTGCCGCCATCATCAATATGGGTGCCCCTAATTCTATCTGGGGGAGGTGGGCAGGATCATGAGTGAGCAGGTCGGGTAGCCGCCACTCCGTTGATTAAATCCTGCAGATTCTGGGGCAAATCCTCTACCTTCATCTGCGGATTGGTTTTGTAGGGGGTGTAAAGGGGATCACCCACCATAGTGATCATCCAGCTGGCGGTTGGGCTGGTTTTCCAAAAAACCTCGGCCAGCGTAAGTTTACCCGTGAGAAGCAGTGGGAAAAATTCGTTGGGTTGGGGGAAAGCATGCAAAAAAGGCTCCGCAACCGGGCCCAGGGTGGCAACGCAGTTATCGTGCAACAGGTTGGCACACCACCCTTCCGCACCGGGGTTGTGCAGTGAAATCATCGTAAAGCTGGCCACGTGGTAAGCGACGGCGCCCTCGTTAAACTGGCAGCAGGCGACGTATTTATGCGGGCTATACCAGCCGCAGTAGAGAGCCACGTCTTTTTGGGAAAAGGCGGGCAGCAGCTCGGGCTTTTCATCGACGGTGAGCTTCAGCCTGGTTTTAGTCTTGAGCAGCTGCGCTTCGAGCCGAAGCAACTCATCGAAAGCACCATAGGCATCACTGTTGCCGGAAGGATCGCGGGCGGCTTTAGCAAGCGTATCGATGACGACCTGGCCCTGCAGGCCATGCTCCTCGACCTTGATGCTGGTGTCGATCATCTGTCGAACCAGTTCGGGCGAGGGGGCATCCAGCCGCATGACCATGATTCCGGGCTGAGATAATTGGGCAGGTGGAGCACCGATGACGATCTGCCCATCGGCCCGCAGCGGGTTGGGTTGCCAGCTTGCATGCTGGTAACGATCCCACCAGAGCAGGGCCAGCTCGTTGTCAAAGGCGGATACCGAGTGATCATGCAGCGTGAAAGCCTGGGCTTGCAGCAAATGGATGTAATCGAAGGGGCTGAAGTTATCGTGTACGAGTTGGCGCATCCTGGCCCGAATGCCAGCGTCGTCGATATCGTGCTGATAGGCCACCATTTGCATGCGAAGAGCAGTTGTTTCCTTGGCGGCATCGGAAATGGCGTTGCGGCCCTGCTCATCACTCGGGGGGGCGTCCTGGGCCTCCTTAATGCGCTCCTGCATGACCACCATTTTTCCCAACAACGGATTAATTACACCCTGCGCTCCGCGCAGCAGTTCGTCACGCGCTGCACCGGTGGACGTGGCCAGCTTGTCGGCTACCACATGCCACGCCGCCTGCATCCGCAGGTGCAACTGGTTCATGCGCGCATTGGCCGCATCGTCGGGGGTGCCACTGATGGGTGGTGTAATGGTATCGGGGTGAAAGGTGGGGACCTGCTCCTGGGCAAAGTGCTCCAAAGCCTCGACCTGGGGCACAACCTGCTCGGGTAGAAGCGTCATCGAATGCTGAATTTCGGCCAATTCTTTGCTGCTTTGGTCCCCCTCCTGCCAGGAACCGATACGGAGCGGCATCCCGTAAAAAGTAACGAGGCAGGTGACTTGTTGTTCAAGGTGATTGTTTTTTAAGTAGTCCCGAATCACCGGTACCACATCATGCTGGTACGAAGCGAAACTAATCTGCTCCGCCGCCACCGGCAGCGCGATTGCCAGGATGCGGCCATCAGGCACATGCCTCGCCTGGGCATAATGACGAGCCAAAGCATAGCTCTCGGGAAGATTTTTGTTAGCGACGAGGAGAAGCTGATCGGCTTTGAGCTCGGCGCGCGCGGGCATGGCCGAAGCAATGCAGGCGACCAGCATCATCCATGCGATAGGGACCCGATGGCTCTCGCTGCGCATTGTGCTCTTTGCTGATGCTGGAAGCCGGAGCGACCGACCTTTCAGATTTATCAGGTGGTGGCCGGCTGCTTATCTTTGTCGTTTTCTTTGCTGGCTTCGCCCGCGGGTGGACGGGGGACGATCGGGGGGATGGTTGAAATTCGTGGTGGCTGCGCACCGGGGCGGGCTGCCGCGCCACCTACGATCGGTGGGATGCTGGAGATTGGCGGGACGTTACCGACCATTCCCATGCCACCGGGGCGCTGGGCATCACCGGTGATCTGCTGCTGCTGTTGCGACGCCTCGATCATCGCAATGAGGCCTTTTACTTCTCGCAAAGATTCCGGGCTGCCCCACAGCAAAACCGCGTCAACATGCCAGTTACACCGTTCGAAACTGCAACCTTCCAGGTGATAGACGGTTTCACGGAGCACCAGCGTGCACGCGTGGAAGGTGCAGCGCACGAAGGCCTGCCCGCTGATATAGACGGTCTGGTTGAGGAAGGTTTCGCCTTCGTGCTTGGTCAAAAGCATGTGAGAATTCTCCTAAGTTGAGCAAAAAAAGGACAGCGCATCCTGACATGCCGATGGGGTGTTGTCAATTCAGCGACCTGCCGAATTAACTCGATGCCGAACGATCGCCAGCCAAAGGATGAAACGGGCAATTTTTTGCGCCGCGCTGGATGTGGGCAATGTTACAATGTCTCAATCATGAAAACCTTCAAACGCATAGTGCTTGTTTTGCTGCTGTTGTTGATCGCTGGCGGCCTGGTCCTTTCCTACTATGCCGACAGCATCGTGCGTTCGACAGTTGAGCAGCAGTCGACCAAATCCCTGAACTTGAAGACCACTCTTGACGCGGCGAAGTTGTCATTGTTTGCGGGCAACCTGACGCTGGACAAATTCAAGATCGCCTCGCCCCCCGGATTTGCCGCTCCCAATATGCTTGAACTCGATCAAGGGCAGGTGGGTGTAACCTATAGCGATATCCGCAAAAGTCCGGTGCATGTAAAGACCATCACGCTTAACGGTCCGCACATTGTCCTTGAGCAGGCGGGTGGAAAACTCAATGTGAACGCGGCCATGAAGCAGATGCCCGGCAGTGAATCATCGGGCTCGACATCGTCCGATGGCAGTTCGACCCGCTTAATCATCGATGAGATGCAAATCAACAATCCCGTGGTGACGATCAATCCGGGACTGCCCGGCTTGACCAAATCGATGGAGTTGAAGCTCTCATCCATCACCCTCAAGCAGATTGGTAATGCCGATGGCGCACAGAACGGGGCCGCGATTAAAGAGGTGGTGATGCAGGTGCTGACGGCGGTAGTGGCCAAGGCACAGGAATCGGATTTACTTTCGGGGGAATTAAAGCAACTGCTGAAATTCAACGTGAGCGATCTGACAGCTCAGCTTGGGCCCAAGTTTCAACAGCAACTGCTGAGCATTGCCCCGAAACTGGGCGATATCACCAAGGTGCTGGAGGATAAGTTACCCGCCAACCTGACCGACAGACTCCCCAAGGGGTTGGACGTCAAGAATCTGGAAGAGAAGTTGCCCAAGAACCTTGGCGACAGCCTGGGCGGGTTAATGGGTAACAAGAAAAAGGACAAGGACAAAGTCCGGGGCCAGGACGATATCACCACCCGGCCATGAGATTTTGGGGGCTGCACTCGTTCAGCTGCCCCGCCGCCGCCAGGCTGTGAGGTCCCGCACATGACCTTCGGGCCAGTAATCCTCGACGACAAAATCGCGAATCCGGTTCCAGGCGAGAATGAAATTGGCGGCACGCTTGGGCACTTCCTTGAGTTCCCAGATGTTCTGCGTGCGCTCGTAGATCGAGCGATCAAAATCTGTCGGCAGCATGATGTACTTCGGCTTGGCGCGGGCCAGGTCTTCCAGCAAGCCACGGGAATATTCCAGCGGCGCTTCGTCGTAGTTGGCGAAGGTGAACGTAATGGGGTAGCGCGAGGCGGATTTCAGGCCTGTTTCCAGCAGAAGGCGCGGTTCATCGTCCATCCATAGAGTGTCGCCGGGCCTGGTGCGCGGCTGAATATAGTCGGAGATCGCCATGCGACGAGGGGCGTACCCCTGCACTTCGACAACCCCCGCAGCGCCTTCCATGCTAAGGATCGCCACCGGTAGCAGAGCCGCCAGAAGGGTGATGGGCCGACTACGGCGGGGAATCAGGCCAAATACCAGCGCAGCCGGAGCACCGATCACCAGGAAGTGGTACGCGTACATCCGCCTTTGCGCGATGACACCGATAAATTCCAACAGTAACCAGGCAATGGCAAACGCCAGGAGCAGTTTGCGGTTGCGGCTTTGCACATCCGCCACGGGTAAGCCATCCTTGCGAAAGATTACCGCCCGCACGAACAACGGGAATCCGATAAACATGCCCGCGATGGGAATCTTCAGCACATCGATCACCCCCCACTGGCTGTTGCTGGCGTATCGCGAAATCTGCCGATAAAGCGCGGGCATATCCTGCAGGATGTCGGCGGCATACAGATATGCCAGCACTCCCGACAGCGGAATTGCCACCCCCGCTGCCAGACAAACCATCTTCATGAGCCACTGCCTCCCGGCCCTTTGCCGCGCGTACTTGAACGTAACAAGCAACCCAAACGCGCCGATGGCCGCCAGCCCGGTCGGTTTGCACATTGCCGCCAGCCCTGCTGCCATGCCGGCAATGAACACCGGCATCTGGCGGTCGCTCATCAGCGCCTCGGCGGCGTACAGGGCCGAAAGAATCGCAAAGAAAATCTGCAGCGCTTCCAGTTGGAATCCCCCAAAAACCACCGGGTGAAAATTCAGATACACCAACGCGAATAAGAAAGTCGGCATCCATGCCCACCTGCCGGCCCATTTCGCGGCCATGTGCGCCAGCATGAGGATTCCCCCCACAATCATGGCGCTTTGCACCAGCACATAGGCATTCCAGTGGATGCCACAGATGCGATAAAAAAGCCCGGTGACCAACGCAGTGGAAGGGAATTTGTTGTCACACAGATCATGGCAGAAGCGTCCCCCCTCACTGACGATTTTCCCCATGTACACGTACATCGCCCCATCACTGTCGAATGGCCACAGCATGTAGGTCAGTCGACCGATGGCGGCAGCGAGTGCGCAAAAGATGATGAGCAGCGCCCACTGAAGACGCAACCGGGGTGGCCCGGGATTGTCCAATAAAACCGCCGTACGCACGGTGATCGGATTCATGCGCGGGCGGAGCCGAAGTGGTACCAATGTTAAAAGCGTCACTCTCCTGCTATCGGTCGATTTTGCTGGTCAGGAAAGATGTGACATCTGTATCACTGCCCGCTGCGATAGCCGATATCAGCCAGGTGTTTACTCTCGTTCAACCTCGGCGGGGCATCCGCAAAATTACTGCGCCGCCGCCGCCGACGAGTATTCTTTCTCCGGCGGGCGGGTGGGGTGATGCCACCGCCAGCGAGCCCGTGGCCGCTCACGCCGGTTGCCCGGTGGAAGTCGCCTGCCTGATGATGGCCATTGCAGTGGCTAATGCAGTGCAGATGTTTGATGGAGCGTTTCATCCACGGGCAATCCTCTGGCTGCTGGTGGCGATAGCGGTGGCCTTGCCGCTGGTGTTCCGGCGATTCACGAGCACTTACCAACCGCATGTATGGCAACGCGGTAAGGTGATTGTCATCGGTATCGGGTTGCTGATTCAATTCGTGGAATTGTTGACCAATACCAGGCCGGGCAGTCTTTATGGCCCACTGCTCACCGGGCCGATCATCGCCGCCCTCGGCTTTGCCGGATTCGCCACCCTTGCGGGGTATCTGGATCTGCCCAGCGCCCGGCGGTGGTGGTTCCCCGTCGTGCTGCTACTGCACATCACGGTCGGCCTTTGGATTTTGAACGAAACCCCAACCGCCCACATTGATGTTCGACTCGTGCAGGAAGAAGGAGTGCGCGCCTTACTGCACGGCCAAAACCCCTTTGCCATCACTTTTCCGGATGTGCATCATCATCCCGAACTGTACGCAACCGGAACCGTGGTGGACGGGATCGTGCACCTGGGGTTTTGTTATCCCCCGCTTACCCTGCTGCTCGATGTGCCGGGGTTTTTACTGGGTGATTTTCGCTACACTAACCTCGCGTGCATGGGCTTCACCGCCCTGCTGCTTGCGTCGACCGGGGGCCGACAGGGAAAGCTGCTGGCCACCTTGTTGCTCTTCATGCCACGCACGTTTTTTGTACTGGAATGCGGCTGGACCGAACCGACTGTTGTGCTCTTGCTGGCGCTGGTCATCTGGGCAGCCAATAAATACCCGGCATGGTTGGGGATCATGGTTGGCTTGTTCCTCGTCAGCAAGCAGTACTTATTATTTGCATTGGCCCCAACCCTGCTGCTGGCACCAGGCATCCCATCATGGCGCCGGTTCATTGCGATCGCCGTGGGAGTGGGCGCGGTGGTCACGCTCCCCATCGCATTGATCGATTTTCAAGGGTTCATCCGCAGCGTTTTCGTCGGTGTCAGCAGCACCTCACTGCGCATGGACGCGCTGAGCTTTTTGCCATTCGCTGCCTATGCTCTGCATCATTCACTACCCGCGTGGACCGGTGCCATCGGGTTCATCATGGCGGCGGCATTGACGCCCTTTCTGCTTCGGAGCCTTCCCAAAAACACCACCGGCTATGCTGCTGCCATCGCGGGGGTCTATCTCTTTTTTTTCGCCTTCGGCAAGCTGGCGTTTTGTAACTACTACTACTTTGTGTTCGCCGCACTCATCTGCGCTGCAACTCGACCGGCAATCAGTGGGCATCGGCATTCCGGCCATGCTACGATGTACCGGCATGATCCAGACCACGCCCGCTGAAATACCTGCCGCCCTCCTGCGCAAATTGCAGGAGATGACTCTGCGACATGCCGCCTTGCAAAGTGAACTCTCGGATTCGGCCGTGCTTTCCAACCCCGTGCGCATGATCGCCATCACGCGTGAAGCGGGGCAGCTCGACCCCGTGGTCCGCCAGTTTGCGGAATTCAATAAGGCGCGCGCCGCCGTTGACGAGCTTCGCACGCTCGCGGCAGATGCCTCCGACCCCGAGATGGCTGCCATGGCCACTGCCGAATTCTCAGATGCGGACCAGCGCGTCACCGTCATCGCCGAGGCCCTTAAAGATGCGTTTCTTGCTGCCGAAGGACCGGCCATCGATTCGTTCTTTGTGGAGATTCGGGCCGGCACCGGAGGTGAAGAAGCCGCCCTTTTTGTCCGCGATCTTTACGAGATGTATCGCAAATACTGCGAGGCGCGCGGATGGCGTTTTGAAGTCAGCGACTTCTCCGTCAGTGAGCGCGGCGGATTCAAGGAGGTGATTCTCAACGTGCGCGGCAACGCCGCCTATCGCCATCTGCGTTTTGAAGGGGGCGGACACCGCGTGCAACGTGTCCCTGAAACCGAAGCACAGGGGCGCATCCACACCTCGGCTGCCACGGTGGCCGTGCTACCGGAAATGCCGGATGTCAAAATCGTGATCGACCCCAAGGATGTGGAAGAGCAGGGATGCCGCGGCGGCGGCCCGGGGGGACAGAACGTCAATAAAGTCGAAACCGGCTGGCGCATCCATCACAAGCCCAGCGGCCTGCAATTCAAAATGACCGAGCACAAAAGCCAGACGCAAAATAAGGAGCGCGCCTGGGCCCTGCTCCGCGCCACCCTCTTCGAACGTGAACAGGCCAAGCAGCATGCTGTCCTCACCAGCACCCGCAAAGCCATGATGGGCAGCGGCGACCGAAGCCAGCGCATTCGCACCTACAACTTCCCCCAAAATCGCTGCACC
>JBBSFP010000062.1:0-9148 GCA_038238625.1 Tepidisphaerales bacterium | reverse complement strand
GTTTGGACGATTGTCAGCATCAACGTGCTGGTGTTCCTGGCGATGGCTCTTTCCGGCGCGGGGTGGAACGATCCGGGGGTTCCGGCTTTGCTCAAATGGGGAGCCGATTTCGGTCCTTACACCACCAACGGCCAATGGTGGCGAATGTTGACAGCAACCTTCGTGCACATCGGCATCAGCCATATCTTCATGAACATGTTGATCCTGTGCATGATTGGTCCGCTGGTGGAGCGATTGCTGGGCCACCTGGGGCTGGTGGTGGCCTATATCATTGCGGGCTTGTGCGGCAGCCTGGCGAGCTTGTACTGGTCGCCATGGATCACCAGTGCCGGTGCATCGGGGGCCATCTTCGGCCTGTATGGAACCCTGATTGGTTTTGTGGTGCTGCGCCGCGACTCCCTTGCGCCCACGACAATCCGCAGCATCGTCACCAGCGCCTTGGTGTTTATCGGCTACAACGTGGTTGCCGGTGCGGGGCCTGGTTCGCATGTCGATAACGCAGCGCATCTGGGTGGATTGACGGGCGGGCTGATGTGCGGCTTGCTCATGAGCCAGCCGTTGCATCTGGAAATGAAACGCCAGCGGTTGATCAAAGCCGGTTTGACGCTGATGGTGATGGGGGCGGTGGTGGGCGTGGCAATGGCGGAAGTGCCGCGCGTACCTGACCTAGCGATAATCCTGAAACAGTTCGATGAAGTGAACCAGAAGGCAGTAGGAACCTTCCAGTCGGCGCACGAAGCCCGGGTGGCGGGAACGCTCAAGGCGCAGGCCTACGCAGATGTGCTGGGCGGGCAGGTATTGCCACCCTGGTCGGAGGAGCTGATTCGGATTAAGACCGCATTCGAGCAGATGAAATCTCTTTCGCCTTCGCAGGATCAGACGGAATTGCTGGGAAACTTGTTGCACTACATGCAGGTCCGGCAGGAATCATGGCAGTTGCTGGAGAAAGCCGCGCGGCTGCAGGACATGCGACTGCGCCGCGCCGGTGACGCCAAGGAAGCAGAGGCGGAGCAACTTTGGTCCAAAATCGGGGTATAAAGAAAGTGGAATAGATCGAGTGGATCAAGACAGGCATTCAAAGGTTTGGATCAAATGCGGCACAGAGTTCGATCGATGCGGCTGATCCCATTCCTGATGGCCTGCGTTGCAGTCCTGATGCAATCTGCCCTGGCGGCCGGCCCGGCCAAGCCGGTCCCCGCCGCCGCTGCCGCACCCCACGTTTCAACGGTGAACACGCGCAACGGCGATAGCTACCAGGGCGAAATTAAATTCACCGATGCGGGTTTGGTCATCACGCCCAATGCTGGCAAATCGCGCGGCAAGGCGATCACCATTGACCCGGCAAATCTGAAAGACCTCATCGTCACCGATGCCCCGATTGCCAACACGCTCAATGAAGAACTGCCCGGCGGTTGGCGCACCACTGATCTGGGCCAGCCGGCACTGCAGACCAGCGCAGTGTTTGAGAAAGAAGAGTTCACGGTGAAAGCCGCGGGTAGCCAGCTCGGCGGAACTGGCGATTCAGGTGGCGCGGTCCTGATTAACGTGGGAACGCAGGCGGAGTTGATAGCGCGGGTGTCGTCGCTGCCCGTGTCTGACAGCACGGCAAAGGCGGGGCTGGCATGTCGGAAAGATTCCAGTGAGGATGCCCGCGGGGCAATGCTGATAGTGCAGGCAGGGGGGGGGAGTCAATTCATCGCGCGCAAGAAGGACAAGGAGGCAGCCACGGTGACGGATGGGCCGCCGATGAAATCGCCCTGTTATTTGAAATTGGTGCGCAAGGATGACCAGATCATCGGATCATGCAGCGCCGATGGGAAAAACTGGGCCCAGGTGGGCGCGGTGAAGGTGGAACTGGACGCGCCGGCCACGGCGTCGCAACCCGCAGTTCCGCCCCCCCCCGCGCCGCGGGCGGGCGCACTTGTGAAGATTCCCGTGCCGCAAACGCTGAATGTGATGGGCCTGATCGCCTGCAGCGGTAAGCCTTTTGAACCCACTAACGCTGTTTTCGATCATGTGCATCTGCAGACCGCCGGACTGCGCGCTGAATATTTCGGCGATGCAAAGTTTGGTTCGTTGGCATTTACGCGGGTCGATCCGTCGATTGATTTCAACTGGCGTTATGGGAAGCCCGGCCCTGATCCGGTCACGATGATTGAGAACCTTTCGGTGCGCTGGACGGGTTTGGTCAATGTGAAAGAAGCGGGGGATTACCAATTTCACATCACCACCAACGGGTCATTTCGCGTGTGGATGAATGGGAGCATCCTTACGGAACGGGCGTGGCAGCTCCCCCCAACATTTGAGGGGGGACGCCCGGGAGCGAAGATCGCCCTCAAGCCAGGCGTGCCGGCCATGATCAGGATCGACTACATCGACACCGGGCACAGCGGGGTGGTGCTGAAGTATTCGCACAACGGTGCCAACATCGGCATCGTCGCTCCCGAGGCTTTCACGTTTGCTTTTGACAGCACCGACAAGCAATGGGTTCCCGCCACCCGCCCGGGCGGGCCAACGGCCACAACCGGCCCTGCGACCCCAGCGGCAGTCGATCTGGCCATACAACCGACCGTGCGTGGTTTGCAGACCCGCGCCGGTTCATTCCTCGCGGGAAATACCGCCGGGTACGATGCCAAGACTGATCTTTTCAGATTCCGGTACAAGGGTTCGGTGGAACTGGACATCAGCCCGGACAAGACCAGCCGGGTCATTTTCAAACCGGTGATTAAAGAAATGTTGACAAAACTACCCGAACACAGCATGGGGGTTTTGCTCAACCGGGGTGATTTCGTCGAAGGGGATTTCAGCGCTTACGAAGGGCAGAAGATCAAGATCAGTTCCGTGCTCTTTGGGTCGGTTTTATTTCAGGCGGGGGAAGACGCAGCCATTCTGCAACTGCATGATCCCGAACTTCAAAAGCCAGCTTTCGTGGTACGGACGATTGCTGGCTCGGTGTTTATGGCGCAGGCGATTGCATTCAACAAAGGCGGGTTGACCGTGACCGATCCGGTGGCAGGGGTAGTCAGGATCGAGCAAGCTGAATTGGTCGACGTTCGTGCTCCGTAACTGAACGATCACCTCGGCTCAATTAGATCAGTGCCCATCATTTTATCGGACTCAAAAGCCGGGACGTGACCCCAATTAGTTCAAGTTGTCACATCCGGTTGACGATGGTTAAATGGAGAAGCTGGGAGATTGGGACAAAAAGTTCCGGCTAGGCATTCTTCAACGCTTTTGACGCCTCCACCGCGGCGAATACGGATTTTCGGCGGCCGGGGTCGATGCAAATCCGTTGGAGCGCAGGAGCATCCGATATGAAGAACGTGTTTACCACCGGTGAGGCAGCGGAGATCTGTAAGGTCTCGCAGCAAACAATCATCCGCTGTTTTGATCGGGGGCGGCTGAAGGGTTT
The DNA here is from genome assembly GCA_038238625.1 of Tepidisphaerales bacterium. Lineage (GTDB taxonomy): Bacteria > Planctomycetota > Phycisphaerae > Tepidisphaerales > Tepidisphaeraceae > JBBSFP01. The sequence goes on along the minus strand of JBBSFP010000062.1, from coordinate 5,736 downwards.
CCGCGTGCCGGGCAGCAAGTTCCGGCGCATTCCCCGTGAATCACTGGTTGAATTCATGAAGGTGAACGGCATTCCACCGGATGCCCTAGATAACGGCAAACGTCGCATCCTGGTGGTGGATGATGACCCGGAAATCGTGGAACTCTTTGTCGATGTGCTGGAACGTGATGGCCGGTTTGACATCAAAACTGCTGCCACCGGGTATGACGCCGGCATGATTACTCAGGAGTTCAACCCCGACCTGATCCTGCTGGATTACATGCTTCCCGATGTGAATGGTAACGTGGTTTGCCAGACGATTCGGCAGAAACCCGAATTCGCGGAAGTGAAGATCATCATCGTCTCCGGCGTGGTGAATCAGGATCAGATCAATGACCTGCTGAAAGCCGGTGCCAACGAGTTTGTGAAAAAGCCGTTCAACATCGAAAAGCTGATTGAACGCATCGGCGAGCTGTTAGCGGTCTAAAAAAGATGTTGGCGATAAATCCATGGAAGCATCTCGCCAAAAACGAGTTGAGCTGATTCTCCAGCAGTTGGAGGATCTGCCCACCCTCCCCGCGGTTGCGGTGCGGGTGCTGGAGATCACTGGTAACCGGAGCACCTCCGCCGACGAGGTGGTGGAAGCGATATCATCCGACCCGGCACTGACCAGCCGGATCCTGGAATTGGTGAATCGCGCCGGCACAGGCAGCGGTGGTGAGATCACCAGCGTAAAGCAGGCCGTTGTTTTGCTGGGGTTCGATGCCGTTCGCAACATGGTGCTGGCGGTGAGCGTGTTCCACACCATGGAGCAGGCCACCAGCGATAACAAGCATTTCAAACGCGCTGATTTCTGGAAACATTCAATCGCCGTTGCCTGTTGCGCCGAGTTACTGTCCGGTGACTGCGGGGTGGATGCCAGCGAAGCGCTGGTCTGCGGGTTGCTGCACGACCTGGGGAAAGTGGGGCTGGCGGCAAAATTACCCAAGAGTTTTGATCGCGTGGTGGAAGCCGGGGAACTGTTGCGCGGCAACATCGCCGACCTCGAACGCAGCATCATCGGGCTGGATCACATGGTGGTGGGCAAACGGCTGGCAGAGGGATGGAAGCTGCCGCAGGTCGTGCGCGAATCCATCTGGCTGCATGGCCAGGCCCCTTCGGCGCTGCCCGCCAACGTCAAAAACCCAAAGCTCGTCAACCTCATCACGCTCGCTGACATCCTGGTCCGGCAGCAACATTTGGGCTACAGCGGCAACTATACGTTCCCGATCCCCCGACAGACGCTGCTGGACGCATTGGGAATCAGTCCCGAAAAGATCGACGAATCGCTGCGACAGTTGGTATGGAATATCGAAAAACGTGCTGCGGCCATTGGGCTGGGTAAAACCAACAGCAGCGAGCTCTATCTGGAAGCGCTATCGCAGGCCAATCATGAGCTCGGCCGCGTGGGTGAGCAATTGGCGGCGCGCAACAAGCGACTATCGATCCGAGCGCAGTATTTTGATGCGTTGAGCCATTTTCAAAGCGAGCTGCGCGCCGATGCCGCGCCCGGAATGGTGTTGCAGGCGATCGGTCAAACGGCTGTTGGCGTGCTGGGGGTGACATCGGTGGCGGTGTTTTCTGTACTACCCGGCCAGCCGTTTGCCGAGACCATGCTTTTCGACAAGGACGGCGAAGCGTTTCAAAGCACGGTGATTGATTGCCCGGTCCCTATCGCCCGCCCCGCCAACAGCGATGGCCCGCTTCTGCCGGCCGGAGTGGAACTCGAATGGCTGCTGGCGAACGTATCGCCGCGCCTGGCGGTAGAAAAACGGTTTTGGATCAGCCTGGAAGCGGATGGGCAGTGCATCGGTGGGGTGTTATGGGGTGCCAACAGTGGCGAAGCCCTGCGCCTATCGCCACAAACCCATGAGCTCACAGCGCTATCGCTGGGGTGGGGCCTGGCCCTGCGAATGGCGCAGGTTCGCGAAGAATCACGCGCGCTTTCAGAGCAGTTGGTTGATGCCAATCGGCGATTGCACAGCGCCCAGGATGAAATCCAACGCAGCAAGACCATCATCACCGTTGGCGAGATGGCCGCGGGTGCGGCGCACGAGATGAACAATCCGCTGGCGGTCATCAGCGGGCGATCGCAACTATTGTTATCGCAGATGAGCGATCCAAAGCTCAAGCATGCCGCCAAGCTGATTTATGAACAGGCCCATATTGTCAGCGAAATCATCACTGAGCTGATGGATTTTGCCCAACCCGCGCCTGCGGTGGTGGCCGAAGCGGACCTCTGCGAGGTGGTGCAGAGAGCGTTGCACGAAGCTAAGTTCGCAGTTGATCCCGTCGATAGGAATTTTGAAGTGACCTTCGCGGATATTCCACCGGTGATGATCGATGTCAGGCAAGTTACGACCGCGCTGGTGGAGGTCGTTTGTAACGCGATTCAGGCCACTGATGAAAAGAACGGCACGATCGCCATCCATGCGGCATACGACCCCTATTCCGATCCGGGTTCGGCCAAGGTGGTGCTGACCGTGTCCGACAACGGCGGCGGCATGGACGAGGCAACATTAAAGCGGGCCTTTGACCCGTTTTTTAGTTGCAAATCTGCCGGGCGACGTCGCGGAATGGGCCTTGCCAAAGCCCTGCGCTGGATTCAAACCAGTGGCGGAGTTATTCGGCTGGAAAGCCGGTTGGACAAAGGCACACGCAGCATCATCACGCTGCCCGCGGCAAATATGGTGACGCCGATTGGCACCGAGGCCGGCAGTGAACCGTTGAATGCCAGCGCGCCGGCAACAACTGCTTCGTGACTCTGGAGAGGAGATCGAGTTAACATGGCCACTGCCCCCCCCGTGCCTCTTGCAGCCGTATGTCCGCGCATCCTGATCGTTGACGACGATCCGAACGTGTTGGATAGTGTCGAGTTGGTCCTTTCCGCCATCGATTGCCGGCAAATTCGTGCCTGCAACCTCAGCGAGGCACAGGCCATCCTGGAAAAGCAACCGGTGGAACTGCTGGTGGTGGATGTGAACCTTCCCGATGGACTGGGCACGCAACTGTTGTCGACGCTTCGCCGCCATCAACCCCATGCCACCGCCATCGTGATTACCGGGGCACCCGATGTGAAGGGCGCGGTCAGCGCGCTGCAGCAGGGTGCCATCGATTTTGTCTTTAAACCATTTATTAATTCCGACCTGGCAGGGCGAATCAGTAATGCGTTAAAGGTGCAGTCGCAGGCCGCCCGCAACGAACGGCGGGTCGGTAAACTCCGCGATGCCGTCAGACGCCTCAACGAGGCCCGCAAGGTGGTGGCCAAAAAGGTCGACCTGCTCTGCAACGATCTGATCAGCGCCTATGGCGAAGTTTCAAAACAGTTGGACATCGTCCGGGCTCAAGAGGGGTATCGCCATTTTCTCAACGATGTGGCTGACCTTGAGCAACTGCTTTGCCACACGATGGATTACCTCATGCGGCAGATGGGTTACAGCAACATCGCCATCTGGCTGGCCGGTGATGAAGAATCAAAAGACAACCAGTATCAACTGGGTGCCTACATGAAATACACGCTGGCGGGTGAAGGCCCGCTGGTGAATGCGCTTAAGCGCGGCGTCGTCCGCCTGGCGGCGCGCGACAACCTGGTTCACCTGCATGGCGATGAGCTTCAGGAAAAACTCACACCCGCAGAACTTGATTACCTGGCCGATCAGGATGTGCTGGCCATCAACTGCACCTACCTGGGCGAAACACTCGCGGTCGTGGTGCTCTTCCGCGATGGGCAGCAGCCGTTCACCGATTCAGATGTGGCATGCCTGAAAAGCGTCAGCCCGTTGTTTGCCGTGGCGCTGGCGGGCATCGTGCGCGACGGTGGCAGCGACGAAGATGACAACGACGCTGACGATGACGATTGCGACGGTGGTTTGCCCGATGCGCCGCCGCTTGATGACCTTTTTGCACCTCCCGATGATGGGGATTCAACCGATGAGCATCACCGCCGCGGCGAGTCATCCGGCCCCGACAAATCTGATAACAACGGGAAATCCTCGTCGAAGCGCCGTCGCAAAAAGCGGGACGAGGATTGGTGGAAACACGGCGGAACGCCTCCGTTTTGAGTCGCTTGCATCCCAATCATCGCAGCGCTCTTGCTCATGCGCTTTGAACACGAAGCGAGTGAATTCTAATTGCCCGCCTTACTGAGCTCCGATAAGATAAGTGTGTACGGAAAATTCTGCGGTGTTCGAGCTTGAAGGTAGCTATTTGGTTAAACCGATAAGCAACCCTCGGGGATAACCGCCTGTTTGACGCAAGCCCGCGGCGACGAGCCAGATGTATCGGTTTCGTCTCCATTGCCGGGATCCGGAATGACAGGACAAAAAACCGGGAGAACCCTCCCGCTTCGGTTCATCGCCCACCTGTTATGCAGGGTTTGACTAAACCGCCTTCACACGGCACACGTGGAATGATCCGTGCTTTTTTTCCCCTGACGGCGGGTGCCCGCGAATGTGAGCAATTCACTTCTCATCGCGGACTCAATTTCGCTGGGGAATTGATTCCGCAATCATGGGGGTTCAAACCAATGGCTGAAATTCACGAGGTTCGTGCCCCCGCCGATGCCCGCCCGCATCGCCGCTGGCCCATCTGGCAAATGGTGTTGGCGTATGTCATCATGACGGCGTTGGCGATCGCCGCCATTTTGCTGATTGATGCGAAGGTGCATACTTGAGGGTTAGGATTTCATGCCCGGTCGGTTGCTGATCAACGCCGATGACTTTGGGTGGGATGCCGACACCGTGGCCGCCACCATCGAGTGTTTTGAAAAGGGAGCGATCACCAGCGCCACGATCATGCCGCGAATGTCGGCGACGGACAGGGCGGTGCAATTCGCACTTGAGCATCCGCAGTTCGCCTTCGGGGCGCACCTCACTTGGGGCGGCGATGGGTTAGAGCAGCCACTCGCAAGCCCGGAAACGATCCCCGCGCTGGTAGGGCCCGATGGAATGTTCCTGCAATCCAACGTGATTCGCATGAAGGCGGTAAAAGGCCAGTTGCCCATCGACCAGATCGAACATGAAACTGAAGCGCAGTTAAGCAGCCTGGTGCAGCGCGGGGTCAAACTTTCACACATTGATTCGCACGGACATCTACACAAATTCAAACCGTTCGTGATCGCCCTCAGCCGGGTGTTACCGCGCTTCGGCATCAGCAAGGTTCGAAACGTGCAGGATCTTTATCTCAAGCGGCCGCTCAAGAGCCCCACGTTTTGGTTGGGGGGATTCTGGCGGCGACGCATCATGAAACACTTCCGCACCACGCCACACTTTTACATGTGCACAGGGCCGGGGGATGTGAACTGGGTGCAATCGCTATTGGCCCGAAATATCGCCGGTGACACGGAGATTGGTGTACATCCCGCATCTGCCAATCATCCCGACTCATGGCGAAACGCCGAGCGGCTGGAGGTGCTGGCGATACCCGCAAAGGCCCAGGCTGCGGGGTTCACCCTGGGATCGTGGCGCGATCTCTAGCGCGATGCCGCCATCGCGCTAAGCAGAAGCCCAGTCCGCCGATGCACCCATGAAACAGCACCGCGGCCCAAATGGTTTTCGGCAGGCCGTAAGGAATTTCACTGAGGTTGGTCAAACGGTAAAACAAACCCGCACTGGCATCAGGCCAGGGACCGAAAGGGAGTATTCCGTTTACGGTGAACAGCGGGTGAGCAGTCATGAGCAATGACACCCATTTGGCTAAATACGAATGCAACACCGGCGC
>JBBSFP010000061.1:0-9153 GCA_038238625.1 Tepidisphaerales bacterium | reverse complement strand
GTCGGGTTTGCCGTCGCCGTGATGCGGATCCGAAAAGTTGGGGCCACGATTGACGCCGTAGGCTTCTTTGAAAAGTGCCGCGTCGTCACCGAGCAATTGGTCGATTTCGGCAGCGGTCCACAGGTAAGGGAGCCCCTCCTGCGCATCTACCTCGGCATCGAAGGCGGTATAGAAAGCACCGGCGGGCGACGTGAGTTCGCGCAATACAAAATCGAGAATACCCCTCGCCACCTCTGCGTAGCGCCGCTCGGCAGTTTGGGCAAACGCTTCGACATATACCCAGGCAAGTAAGGCATTGTCATAAAGCATAATCTCGAAATGCGGCACGAGCCATTGGGCATCAGTTGAATAGCGATGGAATCCACCGCCCAGGTGATCGCGTATGCCTCCGGCCTCCAGCGCATCGAGCGTGGTGTTGAGCATTTTCAAACGAGTTTCATCCGGTGCATTCCGGTGGTAGACCAGCAACATTTCAAGCAATGTTTGCCGGGGAAATTTGGGCGCTGTTCCAAATCCCCCGTGCCGCGCGTCGTAATCTGACACGGACCGATTAACCAATTTTTCGATCAGGTCGGGATTTATGTCGATCCGGGTCGATGCCACGGTGGGCGCGGCAATGCGCTGCAGCAAACCCGTGAAATGATCGGCTGCTTTTTTCACATCATCGGGGCGACTTCGCCATGCCTCATCAACCGCTTGAAAAATCTTCAGAATTCCCGGCCGACCATATTGGTCCTGCGGTGGGAAATACGTGCCTCCGTGAAACGGTTTCAGATCCGGAGTTAAAAATACGCTCATCGGCCACCCGCCCTGCTGCGTATAAAGCTGGATGAACGTCATGTAGAGCTGATCGACATCCGAGCGTTCTTCGCGATCCACCTTGATATTAATGCAGCGCTGATTCATTTCGGCGGCGATGTCCCCATTCTCGAAGCTCTGGCGCTCCATGACATGGCACCAGTAACAGGTGGAATACCCAACCGATAGAAAGATGGGTTTGTTCTGAATGCGCGCGGCTTCAAACGCTTCTGGTCCCCAGGCATACCAGTCGACGGGGTTGTGCTGATGCTGCAACAGGTAAGGGGAAGATTGAGCGGCCAGGCGATTCATCAGTGGATGTTCAACTCCGGCCCAACGCCGCGCGCGTTACCGATGCTCACCTGCTCGGTAAGGCTTTCGACGATCGCTTGCAGTTCCTGCGCCAACGGGGTGTTATCGGCATAATTCGCCAGCGGTGTCCCGGCGTCGCTGTTAATCCGCAGCGCTGGCCAGAGGGCCAGGGATCCAAGGAATGGCAGGTCCCATTGCGTGGCCGCACTCTGCGCGCCCCCGTGGCCGAAGATATCCAGCGTGCTGCCATCGGGGTTGTGGAGCACGCTCATATTTTCGATCATACCCAACACCGGTGTTTGGAGTTGCTGGAACATCCGCACCGCTCGCAGGGCATCGTCCAGCGCCACCTGCTGCGGAGTAGCAACCACCACCGCGCCGGCAAGCGGCAGCAGTTGGCAAAGCGTGAGCGGCACATCGCCGGTACCGGGGGGCAGGTCGACGATTAAATAATCGAGTTCGGGCCATTCGGTGTTGTCACAGAAAAGCTGTTTGAAAGCCCCGTGGGCCATGGGGCCGCGCCAAATGAGGGGTTTATCCTGTTCAACCAATGCGCCAATGGTAATGGCATGGATCCCATGCACGTTGAAGGGAATAATGCGGGGGCCGCGCACCATCACCTGCTTCCCCTTGATGCCGAGCATGGTGGGCGTGCTGGGACCGTAGATGTCTCCATCCATCAGACCCACCCGGGCCCCCTGCCTCGCCAGGCCGACGGCCAGGTTGACGGCAATTGTCGATTTCCCCACACCCCCCTTTCCAGCGCCCACAGCTACCACGTTTCGGACCTGGGGTAGAATATTTTTTCGTTCCGGCTGCTGGGGCGTGCTGGCATTCGCCCCGAGCAGGACGCGCACGGCAGTGGCTCCGATTTTTTTCAACGCATTAGTGACGTCCCGTTCGATGACATCCTTAAATGGACACGTGGGCGTGGTTAATTCAACATTGACCTCGACAGCGGTTCCGTCGATCCTGACATCCTTGACCATGTTCAGTGTCACGATGTCTTTGAACAGCTCCGGGTCCTGCACGGTTCGTAACGCGGAAAGCACCTGATTGCGATCAAGCGACATGCAAACATCCTTTATCAAAAACGCTCGGCATACCTGGGCCGTGAACTATACTCGCTTTTGGCACGGGCGTCTTGTTCATGACCCGGTTGGCGGCCTCGCCACCACAACGCGCGTCGGGGGAACGAAGTGACCGAGACCCTTGTTTCATCGCTGGTCAAACCTAAGCCAGAGCAGAAACCCGTTACGTCTCAACCCCGGGGAATCAATCTCGGTCCCGGGATGGCGGATGATGGATGGGTTACTCCGCAACCGGTCATCTTGCCGGATGGCACCTGCGTGCGGCTATTTAAAGATGGTCAGGCGCTTAGAGCGGCGTATGACGCCATCGCCGCAGCGCGTTGGCGGGTATGCCTGGAAGTTTACATTTTCCGTAGCGACCCCACCGGCCGCGCTTTTGCCAAGTTGCTTTGCCAGCGCGCTAAAGAGGGGATCAATGTGTACGTTATTTACGATTCCTTTGGCTGTCTGGGCACGGACAAGGCAATGTTCGCGCAGATGAAGAACGCCGGAGTCAGGCTGCGCGAGTTTCATCCGCTTTGGCCGATGCGAGTGACTCACAGCTATCGCCCGTTTAACCGCGACCATCGCAAACTACTGGCGATCGACGATGATATTGGCGGGCTGGGTGGTCTCAACATCGGTGGGGAATATGCAGGGAAATGGATTGTCCCCGACGACCCCGATGCCTGCGAGCCGTGGCGCGATGTCGGGATTGGCCTGAAAGGCCCTTCGGGGCGCGCTTTCTCAATAGCGTTCGAAAAAACGTGGAAGTATTGCACGCATGGGGGACGGCTGCATTCGACTGAGCTTCTGGCCGACCCCGTACCCAACGGCAGTGACGGTGCCGCCTTGATGGCGGGCGCGCCATCGCCGCGCTACAGTCTTTTGACGGATCAGATTTGCGAGGATGTACGCCAGGCCCAGCGCACGATTCGGCTCACAGTGGCCTACTTCGCTCCGAAAGACGATTTGATCAATGAGCTCTGCCGCGCCGCCCGACGGGGCGTGCGCGTGCAGTTGATGCTGCCGGAACACACCGACAATTCCCTCCTGCGAAAGGCCGCGCAGTCGTTTTATGAAACCCTGTTGGTCGCTGGGGTAGAAATCTACGAACGCCAATCGGTCATGCTGCATGCCAAGACAACCGTCATTGATGATTGCCTAAGCCTGGTCGGATCCACCAACCTCGATTTCCGCAGCATCGAATATAACCTGGAGCTGGCAAGTATCATTCGCAGCGAAGCGTTCGCCCAGCAGATGGCCAGGATGTTCGAGAATGACATTCAATTTTCAAAGCAAGTGCTGCTGGATGCGTGGCGCCATCGCCCATGGCGCGATCGGTTTGGGCAATGGGCCGTGAGTCGCGCACGATATTTGTTGTGAAAATTGGACCGTGTACCATGCCCAGCATGACTATTGTTCGAGGATTTTGGACCGTCGGATTATTATTGACCTTGCTGTCGGGATGTCAGCAGATAGAAGATCGCCTGGTCATCAACGACGCCAAAACCGGTGGGCTCTGGAGCGTGAAGCTGACCTGTCCGGACTTCAATCAGGGCGAGCCTATCCCTTTGAAATACGTCCACGACGGCCAAAATATGTCTCCCCCGTTGCAGTGGGTCGGCATTCCCGCGGAAAGCCGGGACTTGATCCTGATTGTGCAGGATGCGGATTCATCGGACAAAGCGCGGGTGCACTGGACGGCTTGGCACCTGCCGGTCGACAGCACGGGAATAGTCGTCAACGCCAGCCGCGATCAACATTTTGTTGAAGGCAAAAATGATCTCGGCGGGGTCGGCTATGACGGGCCTGACCCACCGCCCGGAAAACCTCACCGGTATTACTTTCAGTTGTTTGCGCTAGGGCAACGGCTCAATGTGACGGCCGGTGCAACCCTGCAAACGCTGATGTCCGCCCTGGGCGATAGCGTTCTGGCCAAGGGGCAGTTGGTGGGTACCTATCAGAAACCACCCAGGGGCTGAATCAAAGCGAAGCCCTGAGTTGAAGCACTTTCACGTGGGCTTCAAAATTATCACACAATCCCAGCACCTGTTCGTTATGCTGTCGGACGAATAACTGCGAATTAGATCCCGCATCTTCGCTCATTTCTTTAGGGAGTTTCGCCATGACGCACGTATTGCGATTGTTTCATAAATCCGTCGCCTGGGCTGGTTTGATGGCTATGGGCACCATCGTCAATGCAGCGGCTGGTGGCACGGTTAATCAGATAAAAATCCAACCCGATAAGGCTCCGGATTGCACTAGTCTGAAATCCATCGTGCAAAGCGTGACCCGCAATTGCAAAACCAACGATGCAAAGGCAGTGGCGATCTACAACTTCTGCGAATTATCGCACTACCACCGTGCCTTCCCGGAGGAGCCGGGCGGAATCCCCGTTCTGAAAGAAATAAATACCTACGGCTGGAGCCTGTGCGGCTGCCTGCACAGCGAACAATCCGCCCTATGGCGTGAGCTGGGGTGGGGCTGGCGCTTTGTAGGATGGAGCGGGCACACCACCGTCGAAGCACAGTACGACAATAAGTGGCATTATCTCGACGTCTTCCTGAAGTTCTATGCGTGGGAGCCGGATGGGAAAGGCGGATTCACCATTGCTTCGGAGGATGATCTAACCAGCAAAAGCAATGAGCTCATCTCCAAAAATTTCGAACTGAGTAAAGACCGTGGCGCTGTCTACGCGACTAACAACACACCCGAGCAGAACTGGCGCGCCCCAGCTTTTTTATCGTGCGGCGACAAGATTGAAGACGTCATCAAGGGTTTAAAAACCCATAAGGCTGCGGGTTCGCCCGAAGGTTGGAACGGCGTCAACCATGCGACTGGCAGCTACTCTACCGATGTGAATCTGGGCCCTGGTATGGCCTTGGAAAATGGGTGGGATCCGGTCACCGGGGCGTGGTTCTGGATTACAGGGAAAGTCGATGAAAAAGGACCCGCCCACACTTGCGGGAAACACAAAGACACCATCAACGACGTGGGCTACGGTGCAGTGCTCGAACCCTATGTGGATGCTGGTCCTGCGCGCAGCTACGGCGACGGCTTTCTTACCTACACCGGAGATTTCTCCAGCGCCGCCGCACTGGATGCTTTTGCCAGCAAAGAAAACGTAACGATTGCCAATAAAGCGCTGACGCCCAAAGGATCTGCGAGCGTGGTGCTGAAATTCGCATCGCCCTACATCATGACCAAAGGTTCGGCTGACCTCGTCGGTGCCGAGGCCGTGCAGGTTTCAACCGACGATGGCAAGAGCTTCACCGATGTGACCGCCGACGATTTTAGCGCCGCCATAAAAGGAAAGCTTGCGGCCTTGGTGAAGGTAAAATTCAGCAAGCCGGTGACGAAACTAAATGTAAAAATCACCGTGCAGAATAACCCCGGCTCTCTACCGTACCTTTCGCCCGGCAAGAACAGGGTGGATGTTACGGTGGCCGATGCCAAGGCATTGGGAAGTGACCAACTGGTAGTGACCTATGCCTACAGGCTCGGCGCTCGCAGCAAATCGTTGGAGGAAATGGCCAAGGGTAAGGCCCACCTTTCCAATCAGGAAAATGCCAAATGGGACAGCGCGATTACCTATGCGCAGAAGGTATTTAACGCGAAGGATCTGCCAGGTAAGTTTGAGATCGACTGCCCAACACCCAAAGGTAAATTCCCCGTCTATCCCCGTATGATTTTCGTTCGTCGAGAAGTGATTGCCCCGGGCGCGTCGCCCCTGCCTCTGCCCACCGGCGCAGTGGCTGCCAAGCCCGCGGGAGCTGATGAGCAACTGGTCGAGGTACCTGACCCCTTCACCACCGGCGGCAGCCCCACCGCCGAACATGTGGCGGCCAAATGATTAAGCCGACGGGCAGCGGGCACATTTTATAGCGGCGCATTCCATTCGCCGCTGAACACTTCGGTAGCGGCACCGGTCATGTACACATGATCGTTTTCCAAGCGCCATTCTATGGAGAGGTCTCCCCCCGGCACATGAGCGAGCAGTTTTCGCTGTGTGCGCCCCGTCAGCACGCCGGCGACGCACACGGCGCAGGCGCCGGTCCCGCATGCCAGCGTGATTCCGCTGCCGCGCTCCCAGGTGCGAATTCGCACCTCGGCGTCGCGCAAGACCTGCACAAAATGAACATTAATCCGGCGCGGAAAAATCGCCGCATTTTCCAGCAACGGCCCTACGGTTTCCAGCGGTACCTTCGACGCATTCCGGCAATATAAAACCAGATGCGGATTTCCCATCGAAACGCAGGTGAAGGAAGGTTCGACGCCCGCCATTTCGGCCCATGGGCCAGCCAGAGCTTGCCCGACGGCCGGCGATGAATCGATCTGGACGTCCACCACTTGTCGACCACTCAGTGTGGTTGGAATTTCGGCCGCTGCCAAGGTGGGTTCCCCCATGTCTACCATAACTTGCTGAACTTTTGATCCATCGATCACAAGCGACAATGTGAGGACACCGCGCCCGGTTTCTACCGTCATTGGATTGTTATTGGTCAGGCCATGATCGAACGCATATTTCGCCACGCAACGGATACCGTTGCCGCACATTTCGCCTTCGGTTCCATCGGCATTGAACATGCGCATCCGCACATCCGCAGTCTTCGACGGAAGAATCAAAATCAGCCCATCTGCGCCGATGCCGTAATGGCGATCCGCCAATATCCTGGCGGCCTTTTCAGGGTCTTTGACTGTCTGGTCAAATCCATTGACATAGATATAATCATTCCCAATTCCGTGCATCTTCGTAAAACGCATGTTCCCATGTTAGCCCGCTGGTTCCCACATGTCAGGCATTTGGTCTGGTTAGTCACGACGCTCAACCGCCAAAAACGTTTCACTCCAGCCTTGGATTCGTCCGATAACTCCACCATGCCCGACCTCGCCGAACCCCAAGTGCGCGCAATCGTCGACGCCATGGACTGGATCAGTCCACCGGAAGGCTGGGCTGTTACCAACGACGTCTCCGAAACAGCCCTCGAAAATTATCGCACCAACCATCTGGCTCTGGCGATTACCCAACCTGATTTATCGCTATTGCTGCCAAACCTACTTCCTGAAACCCGCTGGCTGTTTGCGCGCGATGGTTTTTTGACCGCGCGCACCACGGATGGCCATTGGCTCAGTGGATGTTCATTGCCCCGGCGTGCCGCCGATTCGGTATTGCGTCGGCTCGATGTCATTGGTGGCGTGGCTTGTTTTTTAGCCCCCAGCCACGCGGCGCAGGTGCAAGTTGCACTCGATCGGATGGCTACCTCGCAGGCGCTGATCGTGGTCTACAACAATTGGGAATCGTTGCTATTTCAACTGGCGTGTTGTGATTCCTCCATCGACATTCAGCGGCATCGGCTGTGGTTCGCCGTTGGGCACGAATGGCCGGCCATGTTGGCAAACCTGTTCCGAACCCGGGACGGCCTGGCAATTCCTACGCAATTCATTCGCACCCCATTGACCGATGAGTCATTGACGCAGGCCCTCATCCCGGCAGCGGAGAAAGTCTTCGCCGCCGCGACAACAGCACAGAACCACACCGCAGCGCAGTGGCGGGAAAAATGGATATCACGGCCATCGCCTGAGAATCTACTTGTCGTCGCCCCCTCAGGCTTCAGGCTTTGGAACCATGCCCCCGCTTCATTGTTGCAAGCCGCGCAGCGATCGCCGCTGTCGATTCATCACCTTGACCTCGACGATCCGGCGAGCGCTTCGATCGCGGCGCTGGCACGTGCGGCAGCCGGATGCGATGCGCTTTTCGTCGCCGATCTCAGTCGCGCCCAATTGCCTGGGGTGATCAATGACAATCTGCCGATCACGAGCTGGATTACCCGACCGCATTGCCCACCATATGATGCACATCATCCGCAAGACTGCTTGCTTCTAGCCGACGGCGATTGGCTCCAGTGCGCTCAAGGAGCCGGCTGGCCTAAAGAACGGCTGGCCGTAGCCTCTTGGCCGACAATGCAGGCGGTTTGTGAGCCAGAGCAACCTCCGCATCTGGCCATCATTGCTGATACACGTTCCCTCGAAACGCCTGTCGATCAACTGGAGCATTCCAGCCATCACATTCTCTACGAGGTAATTCGCACTGAGTTGCTGGCTGAGCCATTCAAGTTAGGCACCAATCCGCGTGCGTACCTACAGGCGAAAATGCGTACTAACGGAATTTTCGACAAGGGGTTCAACTACCCCATCTTCGATGAGTTACTCGAATCGGTTTACATGCAGGGAATCGTGCAGCGTCTGAAAGCAGCGGACATTCCAATCAGAATTCACGGCAAGGGTTGGGATGGGTCGAATGCGGTTCGCTCGCTGCCCGACTTGCTCCGTGCCGCTGGCCGCGCCACGGCGCTGGCGCATGTTTGGGGGATGAAACATCGCCATCCCATTGACGCGCTCAGTCGCCCGGTGCTGCGGTGCGACAATGACCTGATCTACAAGGCCCGCCGCCTGTTGCGTGCCTCGCCGAAGGAAATTTCGAAATCAACTGATCTGCATGCTTTCTTTTCCAGATGGGGAGCCCACCAGTGAAAATGGATTCACAGCTGCCAGTTCTACTGGCGGCTAAGGGGATGCGATTCGACGTTGGGATGCTGATGTAAAACTTGACAAAGCCTTCCCCTTCTATACCATTTCACCTTCCTCTGATGGGGCATTCGTCGAGAGGTTCGGAACAGGTTGATTTGCAGCGGTGTTGTAACGACCCGTTGTAGCACCTTGGGCCGGAAGGGTAGACGAGCCGGGTCGGTTAATTGAAAATCGATTCGGGCCTCGAGGTTGAAGCACCGGCGTTCGCACATTGGCATGCTTTGATATTCATGCTGTTGTCGCGTGAGCTTTTTGGCACTTCTGCTTCTTTCACCCTTCGCCTTGGGATGACCGGTTTCGTATCCCGTCATTACCCCGTAGTGTAACGGTAGCACAAGAGATTTTGGCTCTCTTTGTCCTGGTTCGAATCCAGGCGGGGTAG
>JBBSFP010000060.1:0-9171 GCA_038238625.1 Tepidisphaerales bacterium | reverse complement strand
GCGAAGATATTCCAAAGCCCTGGCTTTGGGCTCTTGCCATTCGGGTTCGGGCGCGCTCGAAAGCGCGCTCAATATAATCGCGGTGTTGTAGGTGGCGAGGTTGTCTTTATAGATGCCACCGGTCTTTTTCTGAATTCCGATCAGGTAATCCATGGCCTTGTCGAGATAATCCGTGTCCGGATCGACGCCCGATTGAATCAGTGCTTTACACACCAGGGCGGTGATGGCCGGGGGATCGTAGGGGCCTTTTTCCCAGGAATGGTTCGCCGGATTCTGCTGTTTTTTAAGCCATTCCAAGGCCTTGGTGGCCGTGGCGTTGGCCTGGGCCAAGGCGGCGGCGGTCTTGGGATCGAGGTTGGCCGGGGGCACCGGCCTGGGGGAAGCCATCAGATCCGGGATTTTGGAGGTCGTCGCCGGTGGATCGGCCAACAACGTGCGGACCCCCGCCAGGCTTAGTCCCGCAGCAGCGAACATGATCATCGAAAGGGCGCGCGCTCGTTTCATAGCAATCCTCATGAAAATACAAAGAGCATCGAAGCGCCCCATCATAGTCGCGCCGACCAATGCAGCGCAAAAGTTGCACAATCGTGGTCAACGCTTCATCGTGATCCACGTCTCCGCTTAAACTCGTTGATCAAGCCGTTGGTCGAGGAATCGTGAGCGCTGACATCGGCACTGCCCTTTAATTCCGGCAAAATCACCTTGGCCAACTGCTTGCCCAGCTCCACGCCCCATTGGTCGAAGGAATTGATGTCCCAGATGATGCCCTGCACAAAAATCTTGTGCTCATACATGGCAATCAGCGACCCCAGTGTCCGAGGTGTAAGCTTTTGGAAAAGGATCGAGTTCGTGGGGCGGTTTCCTTCGAATACCTTGTGCGGCACCAGGGCATCGGCCTGGGCACCGCCCATACCCTGCTCCTGCAGCTCAGCTTTTACTTCAGCCTCGGTTTTGCCTTTCATGAGCGCTTCGGTCTGGGCAAAGAAGTTGGACAGCAGGATGGCGTGATGCTCACCCAGTGGGTTTTGCGTTTCCACCGGCGCAAGGAAGTCTGCCGGTACCAGCCGCGTGCCCTGGTGAATCAACTGGTAAAAAGCGTGCTGGCCATTGGTGCCTGGCTCACCCCAGAGCACGGGCCCGGTGAAATAATCGACGCTCACGCCTTCGCGCGTGACGTGTTTCCCGTTGCTTTCCATGTCCCCCTGCTGGAAGTACGCCGGGAAGCGATGCAGATATTGATCGTACGGAAGAATGGCCTGGGTGGCTGCGTTGAAGAAGTTGATGTACCAGATCCCCAAAAGGCCGAGCGTGACCGGAAGGTTCTGTTCCAGCGGCGCGGTGCGAAAATGGTTATCCATGGCATGGGCACCATCCAGCAACTGCTCAAAATGATCAGGCCCAATGAACAGGGCGATGGAAAGCCCGATGGCTGACCAGAGCGAATAGCGCCCGCCCACCCAGTCCCAGAACTCGAACATGTTTTTTGGATCAATTCCAAACTTCTGCACGGCCTGCGTGTTGGTGGAAATGGCAACAAAATGCCGGGCTATGGCGGCGGAATCTTTGGTGCTCTTTAGGAGCCAATCCCTGGCGGATTGCGCGTTGGTGAGGGTCTCTTGTGTTGTAAATGTCTTGGATGCAATGATGAAAAGGGTGCGCTGTGGGTCGAGCGGTTTGAGGGTTTCGACCAGGTGCGTGCCATCCACATTGGAGACAAAATGGACGTTTAGACCCGCCTGGCCATAAGGCCTTAGCGCTTCGGTGACCATCACCGGGCCCAGGTCAGAACCCCCGATACCGATGTTGACGATATCAGTGATGCGCTGCCCGGTGTAGCCAATCCATTGCCCGTTGCGTACGGCGGTGGCGAATTCGCGCATGTGCCGGAGCACGCCATTGACCAGGGGCATAACGTCCTTTCCATCAACCATGATGGGTTGGTCAGAGCGATTGCGCAGGGCAACGTGCAGAACGGCACGGTCTTCGGTGGTGTTAATCTTGTCCCCGTTGAACATGCGCGCCGTCCACTGCGCCAAGTTGGCTTGGCGGGCCAAATCGCGCAGCAACTGCATCGTCTGTGCAGTGATGCGGTTCTTGGAATAGTCCAGCAGGATGTCATCGAAGCGCAATGAAAATTCATCAAAACGCCGCGGATTTTCGTCGAATAAATCCCTCATCTGGCGATCAATGACATCCAGGTAATGCGCTTCGAGCGCCTTCCATGCGGGTGATTGGGTCAATGCGCTCATGAAACGGTCTCCTTCCAAAGAGCCAGTTTTTTATTCGTATCGCAATACGCTGTGCAGGGGGTGTGGCTTCAATCGATCGCGGCCATGCAGGCCCTGTAACTCGATCAGGCACGCCAGCCCGACGATATTTCCCCCGAGGCGTTCCACCAGATCGCAGCAGGCGCGCATCGTGCCCCCCGTCGCAAGCAGATCATCCACCACAACAACCCGCTGCCCCGTGACGATCGCATCGGCGTGCATTTCCAGCACGTCCTTGCCATATTCCAGATCGTAAGACATGGAGATGCGATCGTGCGGCAGCTTACCGGGCTTGCGCACGATCACGAACCCTGCCGACAGGCAGCACGCCACTGCCGTGCCGAAGATAAATCCCCGGCTCTCAGCGCCCACCACCAGGTCAACGTTTTTCCCACGGAAGGGATTGGCCAGTAGCTCGATCGCCAGCGCCAGGCCGGAGGGATTAGCCAGCAGAGGCGTGATATCGCGAAAGCCGATCCCGGGCTTGGGGAAATTATCGATCGTGCGAATCAGTCCCGTGAGTTGTTCAACCATATCAGGAATAATAGCGGCAAACTCGCTTCAGGGGCATGCGTGAGAATCCATCCAGCATTCTCCCATCAGGTGATGGATCGGCCCCCATCCAGGCGAATGATCTGGCCGGTGATGTAGCTTGCGGTGGCCAGGAAATGAACCAGGCGGGCAACATCTTCTGGCGAACCGGCGCGCCCCAGGGGCACCCGCTGCAGGTACCGATCTTTATCCGCTTCAGAATGATCCATGGGCCATTGAACCACGCCCGGCGCGATCCCGTTGACCCGCACCTCCGGGGCCATTGCACGCGCCAGGGCCAGCGTCAAATTCCACAGCGCGGCCTTGCTGGCGCAGTACGCCAGGTATTCCGGCCAGGGGCGCTCGGCCAGCAGGTCCACCATGTTGATCACGCAACCCCCGCTGGCGCGCAGTAATGGATGATATTTTTGACACAACATCAGCGGCGCCTCGATGTGGATGGCATTCAAACGGCGAATCATTTCGGTGTCGGTCTTTGCGAGCGTAGCGGGCTGGTAGACCGAGGCATTGTTCACCAGCACATCGAGCCGGTTGAAGTGCCCAGTGAATTCGTCGAACACTTGCTGCGTCGCTGCCGGTTGATCGGTGAGATCAACCCGGATGGCGATGGCCTTCGCGCCGGCGTCGATGAGAGGCTGCAGGTCGGCGGGGGTGTTGAGATGCGTGAGGGCGATGTCGTACCCCGCCTCGGCCAGGTGCTGCGCGATCTTGTTTCCGACCCGTCTCGCGCCACCGGTCACCAGGGCCACTGGGCGCACTGCCGGTCTTATTGCGGGGTCAATCGTCATAGCTCAAGCATACGCAATTGCAGCAAGCGCCGCCTATGATGTCTGTCCAGAGTTGCTAGAATCCCGCGTTCAGGTTTCCAAAAAAATGTCGGAGAACGTTGAAAATCTCATTGCTGAACTACCTCTCGAAGCCCGCGCCGGCTTGAATGGCCAGCTTGACGGGCACGTCGTTCTGGCGTGGGCGCAGCACGATCTAGATGAACATAATCAACTGGCCAGCGGGTGGGTGATCCTGACCGAGACCAGCGTCATCGTGCAGGAAAAGTCTGGCCCGCGCGCCATTGCCCTTCAGGACATCAGCGAAGTGCTCACTTTCGAGGGGTTGGGTGTGGATCGGTTAAACATCATCGGTAGCGATCGGCTGCTGGCATCGCTGCGTTACTCCCGGCGCGCGCGGCGGGATATGACCCGCCTACAGCGCAAGATCCAGCGCCGCCTGCCCGGCAAAGTATCCGAAATCAGCAATGAGCGCGCCGACTGGCTCGATCGCGTTGAACGTGAAACCGAACGCGCCGACACCTGCCCAAAGTGCAAAAATCTTATCCCCGCTTATGCCGATGGCGTTTGCCCGCGCTGCATGCAGAAGCGGAAGATTCTGTGGCGATTGCTGGATGTCGCCAGACCCTATCGCCCACAACTGTTGATGGCATTGGTGATGACGCTGGTGGTTGCGCTGATGGCCGTGCTGCCACCGATTTTTTACCAGCATCTGATCGATCACGCTCTGGAGCCACGCATCTACGATGCTGTTCAACACAAGATGGTTGATCTGCCCATGACGCGCGATCAGCGGTTGCATTCATTGATTGTGTGGGTGGCGGCGCTATTAGTGACAATCATCGTCAGCGAGTGGATCGGTGGCTGGCGCATCCGCATCCTGGCGCGAGCGGGGACCAACGTCACCCGCGATCTGCGGCACATGGTCTATGCGCATCTGCACACGCTCAGCATGCGCTACTTTGCCAAGCATCGCACCGGCAGCCTGATCACGCGCGTCACCAGTGATACCGATCGGCTATGGGATTTCATCGCCTTTGGCTCGATCAATGTGGTTCGTGATGTCACGATGATTATCTTCATCGCGGCTTATATGTTTTATGCCAATTGGGAGCTGGCCGCGCTGGCATTGCTACCGCTGCCTTTTCTGGCGGTGATGACCTATTACCGTGCGATGAAGATGCAGGCGATGTTCGGGCGGATGTGGACGTATTGGTCTCGCTTGACGGCCGTGGTGGGGGATGCGATTCCGGGGGTCAAGGTGATTAAGGCTTTCAGCAATGAGAAGCGCGAGATCGGACGCTTCGAACGCCGCAGCGATGAATACACCGCCAAGGAGCAGGAAATCCACATCGTGTGGACGGCCCTGCAGCCGATTGTCAGTGGGCTCATGCAGTTTGGAACCGTGATGGTGTGGGTCGTAGGTGGTTACATCATCATCACGCGCGCCGGTTCGCAGGTCACGCTGGGTGTGTTGACGGCGTTTATGTCGTTCGTAGCCCGGTTCTACGCTCCGATCATGGAACTGGCGAATTCCAATCGCATGATCACGCGTGCCGCCAGCAGTGCGCAGCGCGTTTTCGAGGTACTGGATACCCCGCCGGAAATCTATTCGCGCAAGGGTTCGGTACGGCAGGAATCGTTGCAGGGCAGCATTGAATTCAAGCAGGTTTCCTTCAGTTATGAGGGGGCACAACCTGCGCTGCGTGAAGTATCGCTTAAAATAGAACCGGGGGAGATGATCGGCTTATGCGGGCCCAGCGGTGCAGGCAAGAGCACGTTTGTGAACCTGGTCAGCCGTTTTTATGATGTGACCGACGGCCAGTTGCTGATCGATGCAGTGGATATTCGCGATTACGACGTACACTGGCTGCGTCGACAAACGGGGCTGGTGCTGCAGGAGCCATACCTGTTCCATGGCACCGTCGCCGACAACGTCCGCTATGGCAATCCCGACGCATCACCCGAAGAGGTGATCGCCGCCGCACGGGCTGCCAATGCACACGATTTCATCGTCGCCTTTCCCGATGGTTACGACACCCTCGTGGGCGAGCGCGGGCAAAGCCTCTCGGGGGGTGAACGCCAGCGCATCAGCATCGCCCGCGCGATTTTGCACAACCCGCGCATTCTTATCCTCGATGAAGCCACCAGCTCTGTTGATTCCGAAACCGAGCAGAAAATCCAGCAGGCGCTACGCAATCTGGTGCAGGGCCGAACCACCATCGCCATCGCGCATCGCCTCAGCACTCTGATGGCTGCTGATCGTTTGATCGTTTTGGATAAAGGTAAAGTCGTGGAGCAGGGCACGCATGAGGAACTGTTCGAAAAAGAGGGCGGCGTCTACGCAAAGCTGCTCAAGACGCAACTGGAAATGAATTCGATGCGGGCATTCGCATGAACCCAACTTTGATAGCTGATGATTTCGATTTGATTGTCGACGCCCGCGGTCGGCTTGTGCTCAAGCGCCCGGGCCTTGAAGATGTCACCGATGTTCGATTGCGACGGGCCTTTCCGTGGTCGTCGCCGGGCCGATACGTCAGCGTGCGTAGTTCAGAAGGCAAAGAGTTGCTGCTGATATCCGATCCCGCGACGTTGCCGCCAGCGTTGCGCGAGATGATTGAGCGGCAACTCAGGGACGGGAGTTTTATTCCGCGTATCGAACGCATCGTGGATGTTGATGTTCGCTTCGGGTATCAGCAATGGCAGGTGCAAACCGATCGCGGGATGGCGGAATTCCGGGTGAAGGAACGCGAAGATATTCGTTTCATGACCGATGGTCGCTACAGCGTGAAAGACGCTGATGGCAACGTGTATGAACTGCCGCGCCTCGATCAGCTGGACCATGCCAGCCAGCGGGCTTTGCAATCACTCTTATAAGGGGGGCGTGGAGTGAGTCACGGCTGGGTTAAGGTAGAGCGCCGGCATTACTCCCATCGGTCGTTTTCATCTGCGCTTTAAGGTGGGGCATGATCGTGCTCACAGGGCGCATGGAAATCAGCTTTCCATCCTGCACGAATCCTTCAGGGCGGTCTTTAAGTTCGTTCATCAGAATGCCCCGCCAGTGGGCCAGGCGCTGCGGATCTTTCTTCGACAGATCGCAGAGTTCTGTGGGATCGTTTCGTAGATCGAAAAGCTGTTCCACCCCGCTCCAGCTGAGCCAGACGTATTTTTCTTTGCCGTCGGTGATGTACATCGCGGTGCCACCGTAGATCGCATGCTCGCCGTGGATGTATGGGCGGAACGTCGGCTGCGGCTCCCCGCGCAGGGCCGGTGCGAAAGATTGCCCTTCGACCGATTCGGGAATGGGCAGTCCGGCCAGGTCGAGCAGTGTCGGCATGATGTCGCGCAGCTCCACGGGAATATCCAGCGTTTGCTTAGGTTTGATCCCTGCATAACTTCCACGGAAAAAGAGCGGTACATGGGCGGAGCCTTCGTAGGGGAGCACCTTCCCCCACAAGTTGTGATCGCCCAGGAAATCCCCGTGATCGGAGACAAAAGCCAGCATGGTGGTTTGATCGAGCGAGTATTCCTCCAGCGCCTCGACGAACCGATTGATCTGCTGATCAATGTGCGAAAGTTGCCCAAAATAGCCCGCCAGTGCCCGGTCACGAACCGCATCCCTGCGTTTTGCCACGCGTCCTTCCGAATCTGCATCGCTGCGGAAGGGCTCGAAGGCGCTGGCCCAATCGCCCATGGGTGCCGCAGGCATTTCGGTGTGGAGGTATTGCTCCAGCGCCCATGCCGGTGGATCAAGCGGCGGATGCGGGCGATGGAAACTCATGTACAGGAAAAAGGGTTTAGTGATGTCACGCCGACGCAGGAAATCGATCGATTCGCTGGCAACGTAATTAGTGGCGTGCAACTCTTCGGCTTTGTCCCATGGGCGGGTCACATAGGAATTGCAGTTAAGCCCATGTTCAAAATAGTCGGCATCCGTGTGCGTGCGCTGACGGAGCCAGAGGAAATAATCATCGATCTCGGTGAATGCCCGGTGGCGACGGCCAAAATGGGTGTAACCATCGTGCAGCATGACGTGATCAAAACCGAGGCGATTGCGCGCGGGGTAGACATGCATCTTACCTACGGCCTGCGTCTGATATCCGCCACGCGTGAACTCACCCGCCAGCGTCACCGGATAGTTCCAGGGAACCGCCTCCTGGTATCCCACGCGCCCATGGGACGCTGGCGTAAGCCCGGTGAAAAGCGACGCCCGCGCCGCGATGCAACTGGGGCAGGCGACGTAGGCGCTCTTCATGTGCGTACCCTGGTTGGCCAGGCCATTGAGGTAGGGCGTCTGTGCAACCGGGTGATTGATCAGACAGTCGCCGCGCCATTGATCGACGCAGATGAGGACAACGTTTACGGGAGTACCGGCGGCGGGAGCGGGGCGCGGGGTTGGCATGGGAGGAAAGTTTACTGAGTATGCCGCACGGCTCAAGGCCCGGGAACAATCATCGGAAGGGTGTTTCCATTGCCCGGTAGAAGATCGAGGTGGAGCTCGAACAGGGGTTCGCGCGTGCCAGGAACCCGCGTCATACCGGGTTTGCGGCCGGTCTCGTATTCAGCCAGCCCCCGATCTTTTTCAGCTGTTTTTGGATAGTCGACAAGTAGATATTTCACGCCGTAATAGCGAGCAATATCAAAGATTTGTTCCGGGGTCGCCTTGGGAATCTCCACTGTTTTGTTCATCGGGCCGGAACAGTATTTCAATTCCCAGGGATTACGCGCCATGATCACTGCATCGGGGAGATGCGCGGCAATCCATGGCCCGGCAGTAACACACGTGGGCCGAGCATGATAATAGGCGATGCAGTGGTTCATCTCTAAAACCGCGGCGACGCTGCGGCTTGCGACGAACGCTGACAAGCGGCGACCGAGCGAAAGTTCATCCAGTGTTTTACCCGAAGAAATTTGGCCCGGCCATTTAGGATGGGCGCGGTAATCGTAGGTCATTTGTTTAGATATCGGGTCGCGCGCGGTTCGCCAGAGGTTTTGCCAGTTCTCGTGAAAGGCATGCAAAAAAATCCCGGCACCGATGAGGGCGATCACTGTGAGTGTGCCACGCCACCATCGAATCTGATGCGGGATCAACACAACCAGGGGAATGTCGCAGAGTCGCACGATCGCGGTAGCCGCCACAGCGGCGGTGGCGGGTAGAAACAAATAGGCAAAGCGCGAAATGATCTCCCAGAAATAGACCATAAACGCCCAGTGAGCGCCGAGCACGAGGCCGAGCATCAGCAGCGGACCCCAGGTGGATTTTTGGCGAAGCAGGTAGATTGCCGCCCATTCGCTGAGCAGTAACGCGGCGATCAGCACCGGTTTCCATTGGCTGGTGTTTATGCAAAGCACGGCGATGAGTCCCGCGAGAATGGTTCCACCGATGATCCAGTGACCGAAGCGTTCGAGCACGATGCGCCATCTAACGGGGATTCGTTTGTTCCGCCGCCAAATCAACATGGCGGCCGCGATGAACGGTGTACCGATGAGAAGTGCGGTGCCCGCATGCAGCGTTATAAGTCCGCAGATATTGGAAATCGGTTCGCGCCACTGATCGATGGCGGGAT
>JBBSFP010000059.1:0-9228 GCA_038238625.1 Tepidisphaerales bacterium | reverse complement strand
AAGGCGATCTGATTGGTGCTGATATCAGCAACATCGTGGGCGGCGCTGGTAACGACATCATCACTGGCAACGCACTGGGGAACACACTGTTTGCCGGTGCCGGAAGCAACACTCTCAACGGCCTCGGGGGCAGCGATACGCTTTTCGGCAACAATGGCTCCCCTGACACGCTTGATGGCGGCGCGGGCACAGATAGCGAAGTGGGCGATGCCGGGGTGGACACCTTTATCAACGTTGAACTAGGTGCCGACCTCTCGCCGGCTATTGCCATCACCGACAGCGGAACGGCCGTGCCGGTAGGTGGATCGGTTAACTTCGGATCCGTCACCGTGGGCGCTACCCCGCCGCAACAGACGTTCACCGTTAACAACGGGGGCAATGGCACCTTGGCGCTGGGGACGCTTACGTTGCCTGCTGGATTCTCGCTGGTCAATGCTTCGGCCACCAGTGTTGCGCCCGGCGGTAGCACCACCTTCACGGTGCAGATGGAAACCGACACCGCCGCAAGCAACAGCGGCCTGCTAAAGCTTGCTAATAACGTTGCGGGATTTAACCCCTATTCATTCACCATTAATGGCAACGTCACCGCGGCGCTGGTCCCGGCGATTGCGATCAGCACGGGCCGAACGGCTATACCGAACGGCGGCAGCGCTAATTTCGGTTCGTCCCCCGCCGGCGCGGCTGCGCCGCAGTTGACGTTTACCATTGCCAACACGGGAACCGCAAATCTCACGGTCGGCGCTCTCTCCGTCCCTGGCGGATTTGCCTTGGTGAGCGGCCCCGCCAGCAGTGTTGCTCCTGGAGGCAACACCGCATTTACCGTGCAGATGAATACTGATAGCGTCGGGGGCAAAACGGGGGTTCTTTCAATAGCCAACAATGTGAGTGGTTCAAATCCCTACCAAATCACGCTCAATGGCACCGTCACCGTGCCGCTGGTGCCAGGGATAACCGTCAGTGACGGCGGCACCACCGTCCCCGTCGGGGGCTCAGTGAATTTCGGCTCGCCTACAGTCGGCAATGCTGCCCCGCAGCACACTTTTACCGTCACCAACAACGGTACGGCTACGCTTGCCCTGGGCGCGATCACGCTGCCCGCCGGTTTTTCACTGGTCGATACTCCATCCGCCAGCGTGGCACCAGGGGCCAGCACGACGTTCACCGTGCAACTGGACACCGATACCGCCGGCAATAAGACCGGCACGTTGAGATTAGTAGACAACGTCGCTGGCTTTAATCCCTACCAGTTCACGCTCGTCGGTTCTGTAAATGTTCCCTTGGTTCCAACGATCACCGTGCTATATCGTGGCGTGGCATTGCCCAACGGCTCATCAACGCCCGTAAACTTCGGCGCGGTAGTGGCCGGCGGAGCTAGCGTCAACCTAGGGTTTACCATTCGCAACGATGGCACCGCCAACCTGTCGGTAGGTGCCATCAATGTGCCGACGGGTTACACGTTGGTCAGTGGCCCCGCGGGGACAATTTCGCCGGGGGGTTCCACATCTTTCGTAGTCGGTCTGGTGGCATCCAACGCCGGGACAAAACTCGGCAATATCACCTTCACCGACAATGATTCGACCAATTCTTCATTCGCCATTCCGGTCACGGGTATTGTGACAGCGCCGAAGCTTACTGTGCTGCAAGGGGCGACGATTATCCCCAATAATTCTGCCAGCGCCATTGATTTCGGGAACGTGGTGCAAGGCGGTCCCGGGAGTACACAGTCGTTCGTGGTTCGTAACGATGGCAACGCATTTCTTTCGCTTGCGGGACTTACGGTGCCTGCGGGTTACGCCATCGTCACGGGCCAAGCGGCAACCGTCGCGCCGGGGGCAACCACCAGTTTCACCATACGACTGCAAAGCAGTGTCTTGGGCACGGCGGCGGGGCGGATTACATTCACTGACAATGATCTGACCAATTCCACGTTCGCGCTGAATGTCACCGGCATCGTTGTTCCCGCACCGACCCCGCAGATTGCCGTCTCGCAGGTGCTGCGTGGGACGCTCAACACCGTTGTTAATGGTTCAAGCACCCCCATTGATTTCGGCACCGTCGTTCTCGGCCAGCGGTCGCCGACGCAGACTTTCCACATTCGTAACAGCGGCACCGCAACCCTGACCGTGGGTCGTTTAAGTATCCCCACAGGTTTTTCAGTGGTCACGGCCCTGCCGGCCTCGATCGCCATCGGTACCAGTGCTGATCTTGTCATCGCGCTGGGCAACACATCTGCGGGAAGTCCGGGTGGCCAGGTGAGTTTTGCCACCAACGACAACGGCGCGAATCCGTTTAGCTTTAATGTGGCTGGAAGAGTGATTTTACCAACGCCGAGTATTGGTGTCGGATTAGTTCAGCGTCGCCGCGGGGTCGGCGCAATCCCACCCGCAGCAGCGCGGCCCATTAGCTTCGGTTCTTTGGTTCAGGGCAGCCGCACCCCGGTGCAGACGTTTGCCATCAGCAACAGCGGGCTGGCGGCGCTTTCCATCGGACGTGTGCTTTTGCCCTCTGGCTACAGCTTTGTCACCTATCCGGCGCGCTCAGTCGCGCCGGGCGCCAGCACCACCTTCAGTATTCGGATGTCGACCGCCAACCCCGGCACGTTTAGCGGGTCAATTCAGTTGATCACCAATGATCCGCAGCAGAGTAATTACACCATCACAGTGGTTGGATTGGTCACGGCGGTGCCTTTTGTCGGGGTGACTGGGAATCTTAATGCAGGCGTACTGACCATAACCGGAACGGAGGGCGATGACGTTATCGTAGCTCAACCGGTCAGCCGCAGCATCCAGGTGGTCGGTGACGGTCGGGTGGTGGGTGTTTTCAGTGGCGTCAGCAAGATCATCATCAACGGCGGGTCGGGCAACGATTTGATCAGTACGGTCCGGATCGGGATCAACAGCACGCTCAACGGCGACGATGGCAACGATACCCTTTTGGCCGGCTCCGGTAACGATGTCCTCGATGGTGGGAGCGGAGATGATTCGCTGGATGCGGGAGCCGGTAACGATGAGTTACTGGGCGATGATGGTAATGATCATCTCGTCGGTGGCCTCGGAGTTGACGCGATGAAGGGCGGCAACGGCAACGATTTCCTCGATGCCACCGATGGTGCAGCCGATTCGCTGGTTGACGGTGGCCCAGGAAGCGATGTGATTCATCGTGATCGGCTCGATCCGTGGACCGGCACCTGATGGGTCGAAGAAGGTCCCCGGTGCGTGTGGCGCTTTAAGGCATCACCCGATGTGTGTCTTGCGTTTTCGACCGCTTAAATAGCTTTCCATGATGCAGTTCCCCAATTCCCCGCTGCTGGTGTAAAACGCCACCCCCTTGGTCAGCTTCGTAAGCTGATCCACGAATCCAACCCAATCCATCCCAAAATAGTCTTCAATCAACGCGAACGTGCTGATGCGACAACCTTCGCGCACCGCAGTTACAGCTTCTTTCAACGTCGCGACCGTGCTGCGCTCGTCCGGGGGATAAAGCAGGTAGACAAAATCCCCCTCCACATGCGCTGTCGGCTGTCCATCGGTGATGATGAAAATCTGCTTGTTCTCTCCTTGGCGCTTTCGCAGAATTCGACGGGCCATTTGCAGACCCATGTGAAGATTTGTGAAGTGTTGCGGCGCGCGATCGAGCTTATCGGCGGGGACGCGCAGCCGAACCTGGTAGTCATAGACCGTCACCGGTTTGGGCATGGCAAGCGGCAGGGCGGCTTCGCTGATTTTGGATGCCCCAGAGTAAAACCCAACAAAATCCACTGAATCCTGTGGAAATCTGCTCCGCACCAGTGCCAACATTGCCAGCGCCACCTTCTTGGCCGACAAAAATCGGCCATAGCGCATCATGGATCCGCTCATATCCAGCAAAACCACGGTTGAGCAACTGGTCACCCCTTCGTGCAGGTGAAGCTCAAAATCACGCTCGTCGAACTTGATGCGCCCTGATTTATCATCTGCGGATTTAGCCGGCAGGCCATGGCGTACCAGCGCGTTGTGAATCGTTTGATGGAGATCCAACTCTCCGACAGGATCGCCATAGCTGTAGGGCTTCGTGCCTTCTATGCGATCCCCGCCACTTCCCGGCGTTACCTTTTCGTGACCCTCGCGCTGCCCCTGGCGCAGATCAGCGAAGACTTCCATCAACGCTTTACGCTGCATTTTGCTCACCGACCGCGGCGTCAGGCGCAATTTGCCCTTAGCGTCTTTCTCCAGCATGCCGTCTTTAAGGAGCTGCTCCAACAACTCGGATTGCTCCTGATTTTTCGGCTCCTTCATCAGCTGGTCGAGCGCCTTCAGAGCCTCCTCGCCATACTGCAGGATAAACTGCATCATCTGATCGAAACCGAATAGCTTGTCCTGAGACGGAAATTCGCTGCCGTCGTATTCGCCATAAAAATACTTCATGGTCGAATTGTAGGCCGCGACGAATCACATCACCATGCATTGCGCCATGGCAGGGCGGGGGCTTGTTGTCCGTGGTGATGCCGGTTTTGTGGCGATACACACTAAGTGCGTAGCCAGGTTTTCGTTTCACGCTGCCAGAGATCGCTCTAGTTTTTCTGGATAGGCCGCCATTGCGATGGCGTCTTCGCGCGCGATATGTCCGTTCAATGCCAATTGCCTGATCGATGAATCCAAAGTCTGCATGCCGATGGCGCGGCTGGTTTCGATAATGTTTGGGATTTCAAAAATACGATTCTCGCGGATGCAGTTGCGCACCGCCGGTGTGCACAGCATGATTTCCAGGGCCGGGATCATGCCCGGCTGGTCGGCGCGCTTGAAGAGTGTCTGGCTCAAAACGGCCTGCAACGTGTTGGCCAACATGGATCGGATCTGATTTTGCTGATTGGCGGGATAAACGTCGATGATGCGTTCGATGGTCTGTGGTGCGTTCACGGTGTGCAGCGTGCTGAAAACCAGGTGGCCGGTTTCCGCTGCGGTGATAGCAGCGCTGACTGTCTCAAGATCGCGCATCTCACCCACGAGGATCGTATCCGGATCCTGACGTAGCACATGCCTAAGCCCACTGGCAAATGATGGCACGTCGCTTCCGACTTCGCGCTGTTCAATCGCGCATTTATTCGAGACAAATGCGTATTCGATCGGGTCTTCCAATGTGATGATGTGACCCTGCTCGCGGCGGTTAATCGCATCCACCATTGCGGCAAGCGTGGTGCTTTTGCCCGAGCCGGTCGGGCCGGTAACGAGAATCAGCCCGCGCGGAAGATGAGTCAGCTTGTTAACAATATCGGGTAGATAGAGTTGCTCGATCGGGCGAATCGTGTTGTTGATCGTGCGGAATGAAAGGGCCACGGAGTTACGCTGGAAGTGCGCATTAACCCGAAAGCGTGACAACCCGGGTATTTCATAAGAAAAATCCGCATCACGCTTTTCCACGAAATCCTGCATGCGGCTCTCGCTGAGCATCTCATTCAAAAGCGCCAGGGCTCCTTCATGGGTCATTATTGGCATGTCCGTGCGGCTCACTACTGTGTGAATGCGGAATAGCGGAGCCATACCGACATTGATGTGAACATCGGATGCCCTGGCGGTGACGGCCGCGCGCAGAATGTCGTTAAGATTACTCATAGGTTTGTTTGCTATAGCGCACCTTCGGTCACCCTCAATATTTCGTCCACTGTCGTTTGTCCCTTCACCACTTTCTGAAACCCATCCTGCCGCAACGTCACCAGCCCCCGCTCGTGGCACAGTTTCCGAAGCAAGTTCACGTCCGGATTTCGTGCGACCGTATCCCGGAGGCAATCGTCCATGATGAGCAGTTCAAAAATGCCGAGACGCCCCGCATAGCCGGTTTGCCGGCATCGATCGCACCCGCCCCCGCGCCACACTTCGTTGGAGGCGAACCCCTGCATCGTGAGAAATTCCCGCATTTCATCACCGGGTAAATATTTTTCACGGCAGTTCTGACAGATCCGCCGCACCAGTCGCTGCGCCAGAATTGCATTGACCCCTGCACTGATCTGACACGGATCCACTCCGATGCTGATAAGTCGCGTGATGGATGCCGGTGCGTCATTGGTGTGCAACGTGCTCAACACCAGGTGCCCGGTCAGCGCTGCCTTAATGGCAATCAGTGTGGTCTCGGCATCGCGGATTTCACCGAGCATCACCACATCAGGGTCCTGCCGCAATATGCTGCGCAGCGCCACGGGGTACGTCATCCCCACCTTCTCAAGCACCTGCACCTGAGTGGCGGAAGGCAGGTTGAATTCGATCGGGTCTTCCACCGTCGAAATATTGAGCCGATTATCGTCCATTCGGCGGACAGAGGCGTAAAGGGTAGTTGTCTTGCCGCTGCCGGTCGGGCCGGTTACCAGCACCATGCCATGGGGCTTTTCAAGCTGCGCCCTCCACATCGTCAGCACATCCTCGCTGAACCCCAGGGCTTCAAGCGCCACGTTGATGGAACGGTCATCGAGAATCCGGATGACCACCTTCTCTCCAAATGCAGTCGGTAACGTGCTGATGCGAACGTCGATTTTGCGTCCGTGTGCGATCGTGCGAAGGGGCCCAGAGCGTCCCAAGTAACGGTGCGTCAGCCGGTGGCGGATCGACAATCGCATCCAATGGGCCAGCATCGTAACAGCTCTCTGGGACGCTGGCGGGCGGAGCTGAGGATTTGTTTCGACCAAACATCGGTAATGCACCATGTCAGCGGGTCATGACTAGTGTGTCATTCGCAGTTCGAATCGATAGATGCCGCAACGCACGATGACGGAATTGGCACTGATTTTTTCGATCACGAAACTCCCGGCCGGCTGGCTTTCCTGAAGCAGCTTTCCGTTGATCATGCAGGCGCAGTGACTGCCCATCATGATTGATTGCAACTGCAATGATTTCACGGCAGCCAGCGCGGCAGCCCGTTCCTGTTCTTTTCGTATTCGCTCCGTAGGCAGTGTGGTATCAACCGGGGCGGTCGGGTGTAGCGACTTGAACTGAAATGGGTTGGCGCGCAAATCCTGCAGCGGGATCTGCGGAATCTTGGTGTAATTACGGAACTGGCTCACCAGCTTCGGGGTGCCATTGAGCACCAACCGCATTGCCCTGATTTCCCCCTGTCTTACCGTCAGGAACTGCTCGACTATCGCCTGCGATGTGGCCCGCTGGTGTTCCATCTCGTCGGCGGCCGCTCGAGCGCTGGGAGGCGTGCGTATGAACATCCAGTAAAGCACCGCAAATCCCATTGCCACAAACGCGAACAATCCGAACGTCGCCCCGTTTACAGGCTTGTGCAGTTTTCCCGTCGCGAACGTAGACGGTTGGGCATTATCGCGCGTAACGGGGTCATCATTGAGCTGATGATGCACATCGTCTTGCACGACTCCACGTTCTTCAGCCGCGATGTTTTTGCCAATAAAACCCCGACCAAAACCCCACCCTGGCTCGTCCACAGTAATGGCAGGAGCAGCATCGACTGCGATTTGCCCATACGGCTGAAGTTCACTTCGTATTGTTGCCTTGGATTTCATTCCCACTCCATGAATGCCTCATCCCAAATTCCTCGTTGCATGCTTTTGACTCATTTGCTCACGTCATCAGGCGCAAAGAATATGCTCAGTGTGAGATGCGCCTCCATCTCACCTTCATGTTCCGGCACTTTCTGCAGCGACATTTGCGTCAACCGGGTAATGCGGGGCAACTTCTCCAATTGCGAAAGGAATGAGTAAAATCCGTAGAAATTCCCGCGCAAACTCAATTCGATTGGCTGCTCGCCATATCGGATAAGCCTTTCGCTGCGCAGTGTCTTGATCGTTTTGATCTGTAACGAATTGGCCTCAGCCATTTTCCAGAAATCGTCGAGAATCGAATCGATTCCCTTGGCCGGAGGCAGTTTCGATTCAAAAAAGATAATCGCCTTTTCCAAATCGAAAATTCGAGCCTGTAACTCATCCAAACCGGGCCCAATTCGTTGCAGCGCCATCGACTCCCGGTCCATGTTCGCCGTTTCGGTGTCGATCTTGCATCGATCCTCCCTGGATTTTTTGAAGTGGCCAAAGGACACGCCGATCAAACCGACGACCAAAGTCAAAAAAACTACTTCGCGGGTGCCAATTTTCATGCGATCTCCAACAGCTGGCGGGAACCACCGCCGTCACTTGATTTCGATTGCGGCAGTACGGGCTTCTGTCAGGGCCGACTGGTCCATGTCTGCATGGGGATTTAGCGTCATATTCACCTGAAAACGTCGCACCTTGTCTTTGTCATGTTGAAACTCGTCACTGATGACAAGGTACACGTCGCAGAAGTGTCTAGAGTTCGAAAGCGTCTTGATGAATTGAGCTACTTGTGCATCGTCACCGGTCATACCTGTCACTTTGAGCGTCACATCAAATTTATTCTGGTTAGCACCATCGGCGACTGAATCCTGCACGGCGCTGGCCTGGGCCTGCGTGCGTGGCCGAAGTGCCGGGGATTGTGTGGGTGGGCCCACTTTGCTGCTCATTATCAATTCCAACAGAGAGCTACCGCCGGGGAGCGCGTTTGTGATTTCAGCGAGAATCACGCTTCGCGGCACCCCTTCCATCAGGGATCCCGCTAGTTCCGCTTGGGCGGTCACTTGTTTTTGCTTGGCCTGCATCTGATGGAACTGTTCGATCGGCCTGGCGGCTTCAGCATGGCGCTGGGCCGCGGCTACGTTTCGCGCGATCGCTTCGCGCTTTGCGCGCTCGGTGTCGATGAAGGCCATGCTCAGGCCAACCGCCACCACGATCAACAAGCAGGCGATGATCGTGTTCGAGCGCGCCTGGGCCTTGTTGGCAATGTAGTCATCGGGCAAAAAGCTAAACTGGTTGGGTGATGACATAGAAATTCCTCGTTCGCCTTTTGCGATATCAGTGGCGCGGTATCAGGGACGCCGCGCCGGGCATGGACCGAGGCTCAATCCAATCGCGATCGCCCAGCCCGGCTGGGGTTGGCGGCGATCAAGACCAGACTCAATACCCACCGACGTCGTGCGGCTCATGCGGACCAATGGATCACCGATCTGCCCCGTCAAACCCATTTGTTTTGCAATCTGTTGACAAAGTCCCTTTTGACAAGCTTCACCGCCAACGAAGATCAGGCGTTCCATGGGGTGTGCCGGGAATGCCGACTCGTGATAGCGACGGCACAAATCCAACTCTTCCACCAGGCGGTTCAGAGGTACCCGGCATGCCAGGTCCACTTGCTGTGCCTCGTGTTCACCTTGAGTGCGTTTGGTCATGGGGTT
>JBBSFP010000058.1:0-9286 GCA_038238625.1 Tepidisphaerales bacterium | reverse complement strand
CTGCAGGCGATCGGCCAGATCGGCCAGCCCGGCTTGCACGCTGGCGGTGCAGCGAGGCAGATGCGCGTAGAAGCCATCGCGGTATTTCAAGGGCAGATCGTTGGTGTGCTGCCACAGATCGATGGCCTGCACCATGGCATCATTGAGTGTTTGCTCGCTTTCTTTGCGATTGGCACCCAGCCTTCGCAGATCGGCCTCCAGAGCGCGGTGGTTGAGCCCGGGATGGGGCTGCAGCGCCGGGGCCTTGCGATAAACCTGCGCCGCCCGGGCCGCCAGGTCGGGTGCGATCTTTGGCGGCAAAGCCGAGAGCAACTGCCAGCGCACGTAGCAATCAGCCGGGGCATCGCTGGTGACCGACCGTTCCAGAACGGTCAACACCGTCGTGGGCGAGAAGTGCTGGTCGACGAAGTAATCGCTCTGCTCGCGCAGCGGCTTTTTTTCAGCCAGGCGGGTGCGATACTCTTTTAAGATGGTAACGGCAGCCTGGGTGAGCTTGACCAATTCCTTCTGCTCGGCATCCTTTGCCGCGGCACGGGATTCGGGGGTGCGGGCCTCTGCTGTCCGGGCGTCGGGGGCTTTTCCCTGCTGCTGACCCATCTGCTGCCCCTGCCGGGTGATGGGGTCCACCAGCCCGTTCACATCGGTGAGCTTTCCGGCAAGCGCCGGGGGGGGGCACGCCGTGAGGGCGGCCAGAGAAAGCAGGATCAGCCCTGGCAATGAGATTTTGCAGACGAAGCAGGAGTAGGAACATTCTTTCGGCGGCAATGCCATATGCAAAACTCCAATCCACGCGCCTTCGAATCCACGCACCCTCGAATCGACGCACCCTCGAATTCACGCACCCCCGAATCAACAGCCCCTTCCAATCAACGCACCCGCGGAGCAAGCGCGAATCCGCAGCCATTGAATCATCGCTGATTGGAACCGCAGATGCACGTCAGAACTGTGCTGCCTTGGGGACCGCCCGGTTCACGGCGGCAAAGGCCGTGCTTTACCAGCGCGTAGGGGTTTATACCTATGGAATTCCGCATGGATTGCTCGTTGTTGGATTCCCTCACCCGCACGTACATTGCATGCACAGGTCGGGAAATGTATTCCCGAATGGCAACAGTTCCTTCAAATAAAGGACGGGTTTACCGATGGAAGAAATGAACCAGCAAGCCGCGCAGTCGGCATCGTCTCGACGGTTGTTCTTGCGGAAGTCGGCGTTGATGGCTGGTGGTGCCACCGCCACGGCCGCGATTTTGGGGGCATTGTCTCCGGCGCGGGTTTTCGCCGCTGATCCCGCCAACCCCGGGTTTGGAGATTTTGGAAATTTCCGCAAGGAATTTGAGGATATCCGCGGCCATGAGAACGATCACGTGTCGTTCCTGGTGCAGGCGCTGGGTGCTGATGCGCGACCCAAACCGCATTTCCAGGGCCTGGAACAACGCCGTATCGGCTCAGCAGTTTTGGTATCGCAAGCGCTGGAAAACACCGGCGTGGGTGCCTATCTGGGTGCGACCCCGGCGATCAACTCCAAGGAATACCTGGCCGCAGCCGGAACCATCGCTTTGATCGAAGCGCGTCATGCGGGTTTCCTGAACGTGTTGAATGAGGATCCGATCACCGGCACGGCGCTGGATCGCACGACGAATAACAGCTTTGAAACCCCCTTCACGGCCGCGCAGGTGCGTGCGCTGGCGGGGCCGTTTATCAAGGATCTCAATGGCGGGCCGCCGGTCGATTACAGCACCACGCCCTCCGATGCCAACGACATTGCGATCTTGAATTTCGCCCTGGCGCTCGAGTATCTGGAAGCGGAGTTCTACAACATTAACGTGCCGAAGTTCTTCGGTCGCGGCGGGCGCGGTACCCGGCCCCGCCGTTAATCGTTGGCACCGATTAAACCCTCTGCCCGACCGCGTGGCCGAGGCTGAATTCCCCGAGGGGATCGCTGAATATCAGCGGTCCCCCTTTTTCGTTTGATATCGCGAATAAACGCGAGATGAGGTTCGCTGCCAATCATAGCGGCATCAAGTGCAGCCGGTGCCCCCGCTGGCTGAAAAACCTTGCGTCGCAGCCGCCTGAAACCCTGGCTTCGCAACCGCTGGTGGGAGCACTAGCGGCACGATGACCGGGCTCACTCAAGCCAATGCCCGGGGGTGGTTCGGGGGGGGGTTATACGATAGGATTTTGACGGTCCCGCCAGCTGTGCTTACGCGGCGATCTTGAGGGTCGTCGAGCGAATTAACAGCTCCACCAGCCCACCGCGCATCTGATTCTGGGCCCATCGCAGAGGAGTTTGGCGCTGGTCATCGCAGGCGATGGTGTCGCAGCCGGCGGCGATAAGAGCCTCGGCGGTTTCGAGCAGGCGTTGATCGATCCCCGCTTCGCTTCGCAGCCCCGATGCGCAGCAATAATGCAGCGCGGTCATGCCATTGACATCCCGCGTGCGGGCGCGGCTCGCTTCGCGGCGAAGCATCAGGCGAATCACATCCACTCGGCCCACTGCCGCAGCCGTGAAAATGTCCCACGCATCGCAGTAGGGCAACATGCGTGACAAGCACTGCTCCTGCCCGGACAAAGCCGCCAACAGGATGGGCGTTACATTCGCCTCCGTGCCGCGCAGACGCACGTCCGCCCCGCCCAGAAGCAGGGCATCGACAGTTTCCACCCGGGCCGCCCGCAGCGCCGTGGCACCGGCTTCATCAAGTGACGGATCGGCTGCCGGCTGGACGGCCACATGCAGCGGCCGCGCGGGATGTTGATTGGTAGAGACGGCATTGGCATCGGCGCCGGCATCGAGCAGCCAGCGTACGACCGCCGCGCGCCCGTTGGCAGCAGCGGCATGGATGGGCTGCCATTCGCGCGCCAGCGAAGCATCGTCTTTAAGCAGCCGGCGCACGGCTGCCTTGTTCCCCGCTGCCGTCGCCGCGACCAGCCGACTCATACGATCCACGGGCGAACGCCGGTGGGTTGACGCCGGCGCGATCACGCTTTGCTCAGTGGCTGCCACTTGCACGGGCCGCTCTGTATTGGAAATCTCCTGCACGGATTTTTCTTGCGCGGGCCGCTCTGCATTAGAATTCCCCTGCGCGGAATCCCCCTGCGCGGATCCTACTAGCGCGAATCCCTCTTGCGCCGATCCCTCTTGCGCTGGCCTCCGTTGCATGGGCCTGACGCGCCGCGCCTCGGTTGCCTGGCGCACCCGCAAGCGCTGGTCAACGGCATCTGGCTTCGAGGGGATTGCGCCCCCCATCGAGCCTCCTGCCGCCGCGCGAGCGGCTACAGACTTTCCACCGGCTTTGCGCGCCGTCGACTTATTGAGCTCAACTTTCTTCGAGTCTGCTTTGGCCGCCGTGGCCACACCCACGGCCGGTTTGTCCGCCACCCGTTTGTCTGCCGCCCGTTTGTCTGCCACGGATTTGTCTGCCAACGGTTTGTCCGCCAGGAGGTTGCTCGCTGTCGATTTATTCGCTGCCGATTTACTCACGTTGCGTCGGTTGACTGGCATGTGACTCACCGCGAGTTTGCTCACTGCCGGCTGGCTGTTCGTCGTTTTGATTGATGCTGCGCTGCTTGCCGCACCTTTGCGGCTGGCAACTTTGCCCGTGTCCGCCTTGGCTGCTGCCAATCGCTGCGCTGCGGTGGGCGTGCCGATGCTGGCGCTGGTTTGCGGATTGCTCAGTTTCGCGTTCGCTTTTTTTGTCGGACCCTTGCGGATTTCACTTGCCATCTTCTCTCCGAAAAAGTTCTGCCCCAGACCGATAACCCCCGGCGCGCAGCGGCCGTGGTCCACTCCATAAACCATTCGGTTGATAAGCTCGCCGACTCAAGTGGGACGGCTGGATAAAGTGATGTATGGCCAGAATGCGAGGGGGGGCACCGGCGGCTTGGATCGTGCAGCCAGTGCCCCCACTGGCTGGAAACCCTTGCTCACGCAACCGCCGGTGAGGGCACCGGGCGGCACTTAAATGCCGGTTTTCTTGGGATATGTTTTTACAGAAAGATAATGAAGCTGCGGCCAAATCGAATCCATGTTCCCCGCACGGCTTGATGCTTTAATCCACCTGGGGTTGGCTTCTAAAACCGAGATGCCCGCGCCTGCCCGGGCATGTCAACCAGCAGTATAATGGGCCGAAAGGTCGCTGAGATTTTCAATGACTCCCATCCTGGAATATGGCTCATTGCTGCCGGTGCCCGGGAAAATCCGTTCCCCATTCTGGTGGTTTTTGCTCGGGCCTGTCACCTGCATTCTCTTGTTGCTTGCACTGGGAAGGCGTTGGGAAGCACCTTTGCCGGAAAATCACGTTCCTCATGATTTAACGCTGCGGGAAGCGGACGCAATGGATGGGGATCATCGCCCATGATGACACCTCCAAAACCGACTGGGATGCCTGATGCGTTAGAAGAATCGCCCACGAACCCCATCATCGAATACGCCTCCCCTACGACGGGTGGGTGTCAGGCGCGGCCCGCGGCGTTTTGTTTTTTTTGATCCACTTGTCAGCATTGTGAGCGCTCTGGCGCAGTATGCCTGCTACATGTTCATCCAACCAATACCGCGATCAGGACAGGCAGATTTTTTTTCTGAAATAGAGTGGGTCGCTATTTTATTGGTCGTCGGCAGTCTGGTGGGCTTTTTTTATGGCGGAGCATTATTCATCTTTGAAGTAATCATGCATCGCCGCGTTCGGTATAGTTTTGTGCTGGTGTGGATCATCGCGCCTTCCCTGATCGCAGGCACGCTAGAAGGGTCCAATTCATTGCCCGAAGGCTTGAGGTTGGCATTGCTGCCAGCGCCCTTAATCATTGGTTTTGTGATTTCAATCGTCACGGCAAGGCCAGTGGTTTTAGGCCGCTACCTGATGGATGATTCCTCCCTTGCCAGCGGCTGAAATAACCCATGCAGTCACCGATTCATCCAAAATCGACCGGGATGTCTGATCCGCTCGAGGGATCGCCCATGCCGCCCATCATTCAATACGCCTCCCCCACGACGGGTGGGCGCCAGGCGCGGCCCCCGGCAGATTGTTTTTTTCTTGGCACCCTTGTCCGCATTATTAGCGCTCTGGTGCAGTATGTCTGTTTTATGTTCATCGAACAAATAAAGGGATTAGGACACGGATACTCCTCTCCTGAAATAGGGCCGGGCATCATTTTAGCGGGCGTGGCGGGCGGTCTGGTGGGCTTTTTGTATGGCGGAACTTTGTTCATCTTTGAAGTGATCATGCATCGCCGCGTTCGGTTTAGATTTGCGCTGTTGTGGATGATCGCGGCTGCCCTGATTGCAGGCTCGCTACTAGGGTCCATGAACTGCTCGACGGTCAAGCCGGCGTCGGCGATGATGCGGCGGAGCGTGCCGGAGCGGACTTGCTTGTGGTCGGGGACGACGGCCCTGGCGTAAGGTTCGTCACGGCGCAGGATCATGTGGCTTCCGGTCTGGCGACGGAACACGAATCCGGCGCGTTCCAGCGCGGCGCGAACATCACGGCCTGACAAGTCGGTGGGGAGCTTGGCCACGCGGCGGGTTCCTTGCGACAGGCGCAGCCTCCGCGCTTACGCGGCATCAACCTCGACAAACTCCTTGCCGGCCTCGGTGGGAACAGGATCGCCGGCGTTCTTGCAATCCTCCACATACAGCTCGATGGCGTCGCGGATGTTAGCCAGCGCCTCGGCGCGGTTATCCCCCTGGCTGACGCATCCGGGCAATGTGGGCACGCTGGCGACATAACCGCCATCTTCTTCCTGCTCCAAAACGACCGTGTAACGCATGGCGGTTCTCCGTGGGATCGCAAGCACTATTTTTCTTTAATTGCTGCCGTTCAAGATGCCTTGGAAGCTAACTGGTTTACATACGTCTCGACGAACTCAACAGGTTTTCTGCCTCAAGTAGGCCCACCCAGTGAGCACTCAGGCGTTGGCACCGGGGTTATCGGGGCGGGATTCACCCGTGGAGACCAGGATATCCTGGCGAGCATCCTGAGTTTCGCGGTGGCCGTGTAACAGGTTTGTCGGGTTCACCTCGTCCGTGCGGTGATGGGAGGGTTGATGGGTGGGGGAAGCCGATGGAGCACCGGCGGTGTCGGCAGCGTGGCGCTTGAGGGCGGCGCTGCGGGCTTTACCGCCTTGGCGGCCAATCTCAGCCATGTGGGCCGCGTTGGCACTGACCGTCAGGCCGCCCTTGCGGCCGGCGGCACGCGCTTCATCAGCGCTGAACTCATGAGCCGTGCCCTTTTCGTGAGCAGCTTTCCCGCCACGGCTGGCAATCTCTCGCTGACGATCCAAGTCCATCGAAGCGAACCCGCGTTTGCTACTGTTAGACATCACATTGCTCCGTTAAAAACTGACCCCGCCGCCGCCTGCCGGCCGCCCGCTCCCATCGCCTGGGCCAAACCGACATCGCAGCGTTCCCACCTGAGTACAGGCAAAATAGGAACCGTTAGGGTAGGGATTTAGCCTTTACGGTGTTAAATTGGCGCGATCGTTGAAATCGCAGGGGTTAATCTTGGATCGATGCCGGGGTTTTCTGGCAGCGAGGCGAGCTCAACTGCGTGTGCGTTGAATCGAAACGCTGTCGATTTGTCGGGTGGATGCGTCGGTTACGGCAGGATGTTCTCAGGCAAATGGCAGGAAATGGGTGCCTGCCGATGCGAAGCCCGCTATAACCTTGGCCATGCAAATCATCCGTTTCAGTTCCGCCGGGCAGGTGCGCTGGGGCCAGCCCATTGATTCCAACAGCGCCCGCCTGCTGCGGCTGGCGGGGAACCAGTTGTTTACCGAAGCCGGGCCAGCGGCGGTGGATGTCACCGATGAAGTGGTGGCCATTGATCAACTGCTGTCGCCCTGGGTGCCGACAGATATTTTGTGCATCGGGCTGAACTATCGCGACCATGCCGCCGAGAGCGCATCGACAGTTCCGACAAACCCGATGCTGTTTATCAAGGCATCTAACACGCTTAACCATCCCTTCGCCCCGATTATCATTCCGCGACGCAGCAGTGATATCGATTATGAAGGGGAACTGGCAGTGATCATCGGCCGCCCGGCTAAGAACGTCAGCCGTGCCCAGGCGCTGGGGCATGTGTTTGGATATACCTGTGCCAACGATGTCACCGCGCGGGACTGGCAGCGCAACAAGGATCTCGGTGGCGGACAGTTTGCACGCGGCAAAAGTTTTGACGGGTTTTGCCCCCTCGGACCGGCGATCGTGACCGCCGATGAGATTGCGAATCCCAACGCGCTGCAATTGCGCACCACGCTCAATGGGCAGGTCATGCAGCAGCAATCGACGGCTGACATGATCTTTGATGTGGCCACGCTGATCGAGAGCCTCAGCAGCACGATGACGCTGCGCGCGGGGGCTGTGATTCTAACCGGCACGCCCAGTGGTGTGGGCTTTGCGCGTAAGCCACCGGTGTGGCTCAAGCAGGGGGACCGGGTGGTCGTAGAGATCGACGGTGTGGGCCGCCTGGAAAACCCGGTGGCAGGCGAAGGGTGATTGGCATCGGTCCGAACTCGAACAGAGTCGGATCATCAGGCGCACACCAGTGACATTTCAGCGCGGTTCATTGGACGATAACGCGTTATTCAGCGATTCCGCTTGCCTTTGCGGAAGGTGGAAACTAATCTTTCACCCCGATGTTACACGGTTCTGCAAGCGCTTGACGGACCAAACCTAAAGGCTTTTAAAACGTATTATTGGGTGATTAGAAACCGATAAAAACCATAGGGCATTGTCGGCTTTTATTTAGGAGACAATTTTTCGATGTCAATAGCCGGTTCCAACTTGAGCATTAATCTAAGCGCAATCGCTTACTGTGAAGATGGCGTATGGATCGCCCATTGCCTGGAATTGGATATTGTAGCTGAAGGTAACGATGCCGATGAGGCGATCCGCTCGTTGATTTCTCTCTGCGACTTTCAGATTCGTACCGCCATGGAAAGTGGGGATTTGGGCTCTGTCTTTAGGCCAGCACCCGCAGAAGTATGGACTATGTTTGCCGAAGGGCACGAAAAGCTTTTGGAAGAGAAAAAGCGGTCTCGAAAGCGGTCGCAGGGGGCCGACTTTTTCGAGGCTCCCGTTGATCGATTTGAGGCCCGACAGATTTGCTTCTCCTAAGCACGGCCATAAAATTCTTCATCTGAAATGCCGTGTAGTTCGGTTAGATGGTACGTGCGTCGTATTGCCTTGATGACGGCTTGCGGCTCGTCATCGCCCTCGTTATGGCAGTGAGTTGGATAACGGACCACTCGGCCGTCCACCATTCCTACAAACATCCGTTCAGATCCCTTTCCACGTTTCGTTGAATCTTCAAAGATTGAAAACGACTTTAAGATGGCTCGAAGCCTTCTATATTTTAGAGGATGATCGGCCATCTTTACGTTCCAGTATCACTTGCTGAAAAAACCTGGGGTAAGTTTGAATTGCCGGCGGCAGGCTATGATTCAGCGCGGCGTGAACTCCCCTTCAGATAGCAAGATCGCTAATTTGCGACAAGTCCACAATGCCGATTTGTTTTTTTGGGGGGGGGCGAAGCAAGGCAATTCCAGCCAATGAGGGCACTGGCTGCAGCTAATTCATCGGGCGGGCATTGGGTGGAGTGGCGGGGGTGCCGGGGGTAAGATCGCACTTCGATGGAACGTGCCAGGCGATGGAACATCATGCCGGAGGATTCGGCCGCGCAGGAATTGGCCGAACGTCTCAAGACTTCAAAGCTGCTGGCGCAAATTCTGCTCAATCGCGGGCTGCGCGAGCCAGCCGATTGCGAAGCTTTTCTGCAGCCTCACCTCAAAACCCTCATCGAACCCAAAATGCTTGGCGGTATGGAGGTCGCTACCCAGCGCATCGCCCAGGCCGTGCGCGATCGCCAGCCCATCGTGATCTATGGCGATTATGATGTGGATGGCATCACGGCGACCACCATTCTCTGGCATGCCATCACGGTGCTGGGCGGCGTGGTGGATTATTACATTCCCCATCGAGTCGAAGAAGGATACGGATTAAACGCCGAGGCGATTGCGCAAATTTGTGACGGCGGTGCCAGGCTGATTATCAGCGTGGATTGTGGTGTGACGGCGGTTGCACCGGCGCAGGTAGCGCGCGAGCGCGGCGTTGACCTGATCATCACCGATCACCATGAATGGCATTGTGATGCTGAGGGGAATCCTGAGCTGCCCGACTGCTTTGCAATCGTGCATCCGCGGCTGGGGGGGGTTGGGGGGGGGGGCTATGCCAACCCCTGTCTCTGCGGCGCGGGGGTGGCGCTGAAGGTGGCATGGGGGCTGGGCCTGGCCATGAGTG
>JBBSFP010000057.1:0-9314 GCA_038238625.1 Tepidisphaerales bacterium | reverse complement strand
TCCATCGACATCAACGATGAAGACCATCCCATCGCCGGGCAGATTATCGGCTCTGAACCGCACGAAATGGCCCAGGCGGCAGTGATACTGGCCCAAAACGGGTATGACGTGATCGATCTGAATTACGCTTGCCCGGTCAAAAAAATTAAGAGCCGCGCGCGCGGCGGGCACATGCTGCAGGATATCCCGCGCGGCATCGCCATCCTCAAGGCCGTGCGCGAGGCGCTGCCAACCGGTAAACCGCTCACCCTCAGCTTGCGCCGCTCCTTCGATGATTCGCAGCGCACCATCGAATTCTTTTGGGCATTGCTCGAATCTGCATGGGAACACGACTGCGCCGCCGTCCGTGTGCATGGCCGAACCGTCGAGCAAAAATATATGGGCCGCGCCCATTGGCCCACGATCAAGGCCGTCAAACAACGCTACCCCGATAAAACCATTCTCGGCAGCGGGGATGTTTTCACCGCCGAGGATGCGGTCCGGATGCGGCAAGAGACCGGCGTGGACATCGTCTGGATCGCCCGGGGCGCCATCGGTAACCCCTGGATTTTTCGCCAGGCCCAAAGCCTGCTGGCCTCCTCCGGCAATCCGCTCCCCCCCCCCACCATTCATGAACAGCGCGCTGCCCTTGCGGAACATTTTGCCATTGCAATGGAGATCCACGGCGAAGCGCTCGCCGGCCGCCGCATGCGCAAAATGGGGATTAAATACAGCCGCTTCCACCCCCAGGCCATTGACGTAAAAGCCGAGTTTATCAAGGTTCACAGTCTGCGTGACTGGCAATCGGTTTTGGAGCGCTGGTACTCGATTGATTCGCCTGGTGTTTGGCCCGCCCTCAACGCCGCCAACGAGGTCAACCCGCAAGAAGAGGCATAAGGCCGATGCACTCGAAAAACCCCCCGCGCAACCGCCTGGCCAAACCCCTTCCCCCGGAATGGCGTCAATACCTCGTTGACCACGGCGTACCCAAGCGCAAGTACACCGCCGTCTGCAACGTCACCCTCGCCGACCACCGCGTCATCGCCGATCTAATCATCGAAGAAGGGTGGATCATCGCCCTCGACCGCACCGGGCTGCGCGGCATCTTCGAAACCCGCATCGACTTCGACCCGCGCAGCATCACGGCTTTAGAAATCGTGCAAGTAGCGTGAAATGTGGCCGCTATGGAAATGGTTTCACGCCCTTCAGTCACGCGGGCGCGCAATCAGTGGCGACGATCAAGGTGGATTGCGAGCACCGTTACATCCGCCGGGGTGATGCCGCTGATGCGAAGCGCCTGGCCAAGGCTGCGCGGGGTGAAGTGGATGAGTTTTTGGCGGGCTTCATTGCGGAGGCCATTGACGCCGGTGTAATCGAGGCCGGTGGGAATCAGCTTGGTTTCCAATTGCGACATGCGCGCGACGTCTTTGTCCTGCCGGGTGATGTACCCTTCATATTTGATGGCGACATCGATCCGCCAACCGATGTGCGGAGCCACCGCGGCGATGGCAGGCAGGCG
Source organism: Tepidisphaerales bacterium (assembly GCA_038238625.1). GTDB lineage: Bacteria > Planctomycetota > Phycisphaerae > Tepidisphaerales > Tepidisphaeraceae > JBBSFP01. Next base: position 7,816 of record JBBSFP010000057.1, on the reverse strand, counting down.
GGCAGCCAACTGTGTCCAATCGGCATCGGAGCGTCGCAGCCATTCGATGGCGCTGACATCCTCCACGCGCGTATCACTCAAAATAGCGGTCGCAGCGGCCATGGCGCTGCGGGTCAATTCATGCCCCGCCCAGCGAACGTCATCAACCATTCCCCGGGCGCGGCCAATGGGTGTCAGGCGCAGGTCGGCATTGTCATTACGCAGTTGCAGGCGATGTTCCGCGCGGCTGGTGAACATCCGATACGGCTCGGTCGGGGGCTTGGTCACCAGGTCGTCAATCAGCACGCCCATGTACGCCTGGTCGCGGCGAAGCACAAAATCAGGCTCGTCCCCGGCGCTGTATTGGGCGGCGTTGACACCAGCCACCAGTCCCTGGGCGGCGGCTTCTTCATAACCACTGGTGCCGTTGATCTGCCCCGCTAAAAACAGCCCGGGGATTTTCTTGGTCTGCAGCGTGGAGGTAATCTCACTGGGCCAGACCATGTCGTACTCGACGGCATACCCGAAGCGTAAAAATTCGGCGCGCTCCAGCCCGGGGATCATCGCGACGATCACCTGCTGCACATCCGCGGGTAGCGAGGTGCTGATGCCGTTGCAATAAATTTCATCGGTATCCAGGCCTTCGGGTTCAAGGAAAATCGAGTGCGAGGTTTTCTCCGCGAAACGGACCACCTTGTCTTCAATGCTCGGGCAATAGCGCGGGCCGGTCGAAGCGATCTGCCCGCTGTACATCGGGGCACGGTGCAGGTTAGCGCGGATCACCTCGTGCATAGCGGCATTCGTACTCGACAGCCAGCAACACACCTGCGGCTGGGGGGGGGACCAATCCCGGGAATATTCGTTGAGGTATGAAAACGGCATCGCATGTTCATCTCCCGGTTGCAGTTGAAACCGCGAAAAATCGATCGACTGCTTCTTGAGACGCGGAGGCGTGCCCGTCTTTAGGCGGCCCATCGAAAGGCCCAGCCGCAGCAGGCTTGCCGACAAACCACGCGCGGCGGCCTCGCCGACTCGGCCCCCTTCGGTTTGGCTTTCACCGGTGTGCATCAGGCCGCGCAGGAACGTTCCGGTGGTGACGATCGCAGCCCTACATTTGATTTCGGTTCCATTCGCCAGCTCGACGCCGCGCACGCATCGCTGCGCATCGAGAAAAATTTCCATCACTTCGCCTGGCAGGATCGAAAGATTTTCCCGCCCTGCCAGCAGCTGCTGCACAGCGCCAGCGTAGCGATATTTATCCGCCTGCGCACGGGGTCCCCAAACCGCCGGGCCCTTGCTGCGGTTGAGCATGCGAAACTGAATCCCGGTGAGATCGGTGGCAATCCCCATCAGTCCGCCCAGCGCATCGATCTCGCGCACCATCTGCCCCTTGGCTAGCCCCCCGATGGCCGGGTTGCACGACATCTGCCCGATGCGGGTGGGATCCAGGCTGATCAACGCGACGCGGGCGCCGAGCCCTGCTGCCACCCACGCAGCCTCCGCGCCGGCATGGCCGCCACCAATCACCACGATGTCATAGGCTTCACTCATTTAGTGAACCTCAATTTCCGTCGAAGGGACGATGCCGTTGCCGCAAACCCAGCCAGCCCAGCGACATCGCAGCGAAGCAGGCAACCCAATAAAGCGCCGTCAACCAACGGCCAGCGGCATCGCGTTGCTGAAGGCGGACCGCTTCCCACCCCAGCCAGAAGGCGATGATAAAGAAACTGAAGGTCAATCGCGCCAGCCAGGTTCGCATGGGCGTGATTATAGCGCAAATCGGCGGCTTCCTGACTATCCATGGCTGCGAATCAAGGACCTATAACTGGCACATTAATTTTTGGCGATTGGGGAACTCGGGTAAATCAGGCTGGTTGGTTGACCGATGAATGCGCTGAAGGTCGCATCAAATCAGCGTGAGTCGCTCACGGGTTTAATTCAAAAACGCAGGTGCATTCATGGTCGCTCTTTTGAAAATGCCCAAATCGTTTCTGCCATTGACTGATGCTCAGGGAGCGGATCGCCGGCTATGGCAACGGCGCGATGTGGTGACGCAGGTGCAAGGCACCCGGCTCGATCACACGCTGCCCGCTCGACAGCAGCCGCAACTGAGCCTGAGCCTGCGCGATCTGTCATTGGGCGGCCTTTCCGGACTCTCCGACAAGCCACTGGAAACCGGTGAGCGCGTGGCTGTTCGCTTTCCCCCGCAAGGCTTAGGCACTGGCGGCTGGGACGCGGCCGGGCGTGTGATACGCTGCAGCCAATCGGCGATGGGGTACCGCATTGCGATCGAGTTTGATCCGCTCCCGCAGGCGGCTTGAACGACGATTTTCACGCTCAAAAAGCACGGCCTTAACGACTGCCAGGACATAGTCCCCGCGCGCAATCAACCCACCTTACCTATTGAAGGGGAGCCAACTAATGCCCTCCCGCAGTGGCCAACTCGCGCCTATAAAAAAGGCGGCGTGGCACTCTCGGCGTCCACGCCACCCGGGAAGGAGGACAAATCAAACAGACAATTAAAATACGAGGCGCAAATCATGCCGGTTCATTTTTGTGAAAAAAATATTCGCCAGGTAGCGCTCCCGGTTAGACTGTCTCAGGTGATTTTTTATCCTTGATTACAAGAAACAGGTGCGACATGGCGATTCCGCTCGGGCTGCAGCTTTACACAGTGCGTGACCAGACCGCTTTGGATTTTGCCAGGACGCTGCGCGCGGTGGCTGGCATGGGGTATCAATCGGTGCAACTGGCGGGGTTTGGTAATCTCAAAACCGTCAAGGAGGTGAAGCGGGCGCTGGACGATGCCGGGCTGAAAGTATGCGGCACGCACTGCCGCATTGATCGCCTCGAAAGCGAACTCAATGCGGTGCTCGATGAGACCCGACTTCTCAATGATAATTACATCGTCATCCCCATGGTCGACGAGAAGCGTCGCAACACCGCCGCCGCCTGGAAAGAGACTGCTGGCAAGATGAACACGATCGGGCAACAGCTGAGCGCGCAGGGTTTTGAGCTCGGTTATCACAACCACGCGGCTGAGTTTCAAATGTTTGAAGGGCAGAGCGGATACGACATTCTTTGGAACAACTCGAGCCCGGAATTCCTGCGGGCGGAGCTGGATGTCTACTGGGTGCAGCACGCCGGGGGTGATCCGCTGGGATGGATTAATATCCTCGGCAAGCGCATCGCGTCGCTGCACATCAAAGACATGGCCGCAGGGCCGGACAAGAAATTGACGGAAGTGGGGAACGGGGTTTTAGACTTCCGCGCGATCTTTGCTGCGGGCCAGGCCCTGGGGATCGACAAATTCATCGTCGAGCAGGACAACACCTACGGCAAACCGACGCTGGAGGCGGCGCGAAACAGCATCGAAAATCTCCAGCGAATGGGGTTGGTTTAGGCTAGAAAAATTCGCCGCCAAACGCACACTACCGACCGCCGGCCGTCACCGGCTTCGATTCATTTTGCCGGCAATCCGGGTTGCCAGTCGGCGGGGCGCGAATTTGCCGGCCATGATCAGTATTCTATTGCGCAAGCCGGTGATCACGGTTCGCTGGCCGGCGAGCATGGCCCGGTAACCTATCTCCGCGACGGCGCTGGCGCTCATCATTTGGGTGACCGTCGCCTTGCTGTTTTCGATATGGGCACGGCTGAAAAACTCCGTGGCGGTCGGGCCGGGGCAAAGCGTGGTGACGCGGACCTTCCCATCGCGCGGCAACTCTTCATCCACCGCTTCGGAAAACGACAGCACGAACGCCTTGCTGGCATAGTAAGTAGCCATGTAAGGCCCTGGCTGGTAGCCGGCAATCGACGCCACGTTCATGATGCGGCCCTCCCCGCGTTGGAGTAACCCCGGCAAAAAGAGGTGGGTCAGATGCACCAGCGACGTCATGTTCACCTGCAGCAGTTGCAGTTGCTTTTGCACATCTGTTTCCGCCAGCGCACCATGAACGCCAAACCCGGCATTGTTCACGAGGATGTCGATGGGCGCCGAACGTCCAACGGCATCAAAAATTTCCTGCGCTCCGGTGGGGGTGCCCAGATCTTTGTCGATCACGTCCACCGTGATGCCGTGGGCGCTCCGCAGTTCAGTAGCCACCTGCTCCAGTCGCTCACGGTTACGAGCGGTCAGGACGAGGTTGATCTGGTCGGCGGCCATGAGCCGGGCGAGTTCGTACCCGATGCCGACGCTGGCGCCGGTGATCAAGGCGCGTGTTTGTCGTGGCTTAATGATGAAGTTTGGCATGGAGGTTATTCCGTTAGGTGAGGTCAATGGCAACTATCAGGGTGCAAGGCGCTGCCGCGTCCACCCGGCTCCGACGGCGCTTCGGGTGTAGAGCAGGCGGTCGTGCAGGCGATTCTGCCGCCCTTGCCAGAATTCCATCGCGTTTGGGACGACACGCACCCCCCCCCAAAAATCCGGCAGGGGCACCGGCTGGCCGGCAAAGCGGGCAGCCATTTCGGCCTGGCGTTTTTCAAGTTCGGCTCGTGACGACAGCACATGGCTCTGCTGCGAAACCCACGCACCTATCTGCGCTTCCACCGGCCGCACCCGGAAATACGCTTCACTTTCCGCGCGCGTCACGCGCTCGATGCTTCCCTCGATGCGCACCTGCCGTTCCAGCGGCTGCCAGAAAAACGTCAACGCCGCCCACGGATTAGCATCCAGCTCCTGCCCTTTGCGGCTGTCGTAATTGGTAAAAAACGTGAAGCCGCGCGCATCCATCGCCTTGAGCAGCACCACCCGCCCCGATGGCCGGCCAGCAGGCGTCGCGGTGGACAGCGTCATGGCATTGGCTTCAGGGAGCTTTGCCGCCTGCGACTCGGCAAACCAGAGCCGAAACTGGGCAATCGGATCGGCATCGGCGCTGCCTTCATCCAACGCACCGAGCCTGTAGTCCACCCGCATCTTCTGCAGGCTCGCCTTCAGCGGATCGGTGGAGGAATCATCCAGCATTGATTGATGCCTGAACCCCGGGGACAAAACCTAATTCTTGTAATACGTGGGCATCGGCTTACCGAGTTTTTCCCAGTGCTTTACCACGTTTTCCGCTTTGCCAGCGCTGTTGAGCATGTGCAGCTTGCGGCGGACCATGCCGATGATGGCATCACGACCCGGTCCCAAGTAGTTACGCGGGTCAAACTCGGCGGGCTTGGTGGCAAAAACTTCGCGAATCTTGGCCGTCAACGCCAGCCGAAGGTCGGTATCAATGTTCACCTTGCACACACCGTACTTGCTGACGGCCATGTGAATCTGATCCTCAGGCACGCCCTTGGCGTTGGGCATCGCACCGCCGTACTTGTTCACCATGTCGATGAATTCCTGCGGAACCGAGCTGCTGCCATGCATCACCAGCGGCAAGCCGGGGCAGGTCTTCATGATCTGCTCGATCCGATTAAAGGCGAGCTTCGCTTCCTTGCTGAACTTGTACGCGCCGTGGCTCGTTCCAATGGCCACCGCCAGGCTGTCGATACCCGTGCGCCTGGCAAACTCCTCGGCCTGCACCGGATCGGTTAAAAACTTCTCGACGTTTTTCTCGTATTCAGCGGCGTCAAGTCCCACGACATCTTCCTCAATGCCACCGAGCATCCCCAGCTCTGCTTCCACAACGACGTTCTGGGCATGGGCATGTTTCACCGCTTCAGCCGTGACGTGAATGTTTTCCTCAAACGGGTGGTGCGATCCATCAATCATCACGCTGGTAAAGCCATCCTTCATCGACGTGTCCACCAGATCGACCGTGTCGCCATGATCCAGGTGAATGGCGATTGGCAACTCGGGATATTCCTCCACCGCCGCCAGGATGATGTGCCGGAGGTAGTTCATTTTGGCGTACTTGCGCGCCCCCTTGGAGATCTGCAGGATGAGCGGGCTTTTTTCCGCAGCGCACGCTTCGATGATCGACTGGGTAATCTCCATGTTGTTGACGTTAAAAGCGCCGACGGCAAAGCCACCGTCATAGGCAAGATCAAACATGGGCTTAGTGGTCATGAGAGGCATGGGCAAACGTCCTTTTGAAACTAAAAAATTAACGCCGGATCAGGCACCGTCTAAGAGTGGAAATCTAGGGAGTGGGCAGTGTAATTGCAATAATAGGGGCCAAGTTGGCAACCGAGCGGGAACCGGGCGGTGGCGGACGTGCCCGAGCCGGCTTGGAATCGCGGGTTGTCCGCTGCAACTGCCAGTAATCCCTCACTTCCCGACCCTGATTTTGCCGAAAACAGAAGTGACGGCTCTCGTTTTGGTTTTTGCCCATGGACGGGCGAACGAAATGAGCGTGCCCCAGCGCAATCCACAAGCACGGAAGCGAAAAACGCCATGGATCTGGCAACGATCATAGGTTTGGTGCTTACCTGGGGTGCGGTGGTGTTCTCGATGTTTCATGCATCGCATGGAGCAATTGGTGCCTACATCAAGCCGGGGGAATTGTTTTTGGTGTTTGGGGGATCGCTCGGGGCAACCATGCTCTCGATGCCGTTACATGCAGTGACCGGGGTGGTTTCTTATTTAAAAAAGTGGATTTTTGGTAAGGAAACCCACGTCGAGCACCTGATCACCGAGATGGTGGAGTACGCGGAAACCGCAAGGCGGGACGGCGTACTGGCGCTGGAGACGGTGGCGCGGGAGGCACCCGACCCGTTCTTACGCCGAGGATTGCAGCTCACCATCGATGGCACCGATCCGGAAATCATCGAACGTATTTTGCGAATCGAAATCGAATCCATGACCGAACGCCATAAGCATGGCAAACACCTCTTCGGAACTCTGGCGAAATTCGGCCCGGGCTTCGGTTTGATGGCGACGCTTATTGCGCAGGTGGCGATGTTCCGCAATCTTGGTGGCGATGCCAGCGTGATTGGGCAGGCGCTGGCCATCGCGTTGACCGGTACGCTGTATGGTTGCCTGCTGCAGAACCTGGTGGCCGGGCCCATTGCCGAAAAACTCGCTTTCCGCTCGCATGCGGAGGCATTCCAAAAAGAGATCGTGTTGCAGGGCGTGCTCAGCATCCAGGCTGGGAACAATCCACGCGTGGTGGAAATGCAACTGCTCAGCTTCCTGAGCACCAAGCAACAATCGACCCTCGCCAAGGCAGCCTAAGTTTTTAACTCTGGTGGGTTCAACAGATCATTGGCAGCGCGCGTTTTGAGCGAGAATTCTCATGTCCAAATCCGCCATCAAATGCAAGGCACCCGAATGTGAAGAATGCCCGGAATGGATATTCACCTTTGCCGATCTGGTGATGCTGATGATGGGGTTCTTTGTGATCCTGTGGGTGACCAAGCCCTCCCCCACAAAGCAGCCGGACCAGAAACAATCGGTGCTTGACCTGGAGATGCTGGCGGCGATTCGCAAGGCATTTGCCTACACCCCCGATCCAAAAAGCCATGATCCGGTGGATGAATATATGCTGATGCAGAAGCTGCGCGACCTCGATCCACTCAAGGGCAAGGGATTAGGCGGAGAAACGCAAAAGCGGCGCGATGGTGCCAAGGGGACCGACCCGGAGGTCGAGAAAATTCGCAAAGGGCCCGAGGTAGGGATCGGCGGGAAAATCCTGTTCGATGAAGGCTCCGACCAACTGCGTCCGGAAACCATCAAGGTGCTGGATGATGTGATCTCACGCGTGCGTGGCTATCGCAACATCATTATGATCAAGGGACACTCCGCCACCGATGATCTACCCGATTCCGCCGGGCCGCAGCCGGTGATGGACTTATCGCTGCATCGGGCCCAGGCGGTGGCCAGCTACCTGGGCAAGCACGGCATCCATCCCGACACGCTGCGGGTGGAGGGGTGCTCGGTTTATGAGCCGGTCAAGCAACAGGCATACAC
>JBBSFP010000056.1:0-9526 GCA_038238625.1 Tepidisphaerales bacterium | reverse complement strand
TGATCCTCGTCACCGTCGCCTGCTTTTTATTCCTGCTGGGTGTTTCCAATAAACCCGCCATGCGCCGCCTGGCGCCGATGCTGGCCCTTGCCGCCCTGGCGTATGTGTTTGTGCAGCAGCTCTGGACGCGCCCTCCTGACACCGGCTTGATGGATGCCTTTCAGACCCTCCGAATCTTCCACTTCGCCTTCTACATCAAGACCATCGCCGCCGGCGTGGGCATGATTCTCGTCCTCATGGCCTGGCCCACCAATAACGATGGCACAGGGAACTCGGCAATGAATTTCGGGCAGGAATCAGGCGAATTCTTCGCCCTCATGCTCCTGTCCATTGCCGGGGTCTTTCTCGTCGCCGGGGCTGATGACATCATCCTTCTGTTCCTGGGAATCGAGCTGGCGGCCATCCCCACGTACATCATGGTGAGCATCTCCCGCCCGCTGCCGGTAGCGCAGGAGGCGGGAGTCAAGTATTTCTTCCTGGGCGCACTGGCGGCCGCCCTGTTGCTCCTGGGGTTCAGCTATCTGTACGGCACCACCGGCTCAACGAGCCTCAGTGAAATCATGGTCCGCCTGCATGCTCCGCAAGGGGCGGAAAATCCCGCCACGTTGCCATCCACCACGTTGCCATCACTGATTGCCACGCAGCAGCAGATCACCCCCAACTATTTCGTTGCTGCACCGCTAAGCACCTGGGCAATGCTGGGGATCGTCATGCTCATCGCCGGATTCGCTTTCAAGATGGCGGCGGTTCCACTGCATTTTTATGCGGGAGATGTGTACCAGGGGGCGGCAACCCCGGTGACGGCGTTCCTGTCGTTCATTCCCAAGACCAGCGGTTTTGTAGCCCTGATCAAAATTCTGTTCGTCATTTGCGGCCCCCAATGGATCGCGCCGGCCGCCATCATTCGCCTGCTCTGGGTGCTGGCGATCATGACCATGTTCGTAGGCAATGTCCTGGGGCTGCTGCAGCACAACATCAAGCGGCTGCTGGCTTACAGCTCGATCGCCCACAGCGGATACATGCTGGTGGGAATCACGGCCCTTTTGGCCGGGGATGCGCACACGCTGCTCACCAATCGCCTGCTGGGTCTGGAGGCGGTGCTGTTTTACCTGGCGGTGTATGGCGTGATGAACGCCGCGGCATTTGCGGTGCTGATGCTGCTGCCTGCCGGGGAGGTGGAGCATCATCCCCAGCCCGCCACCAGCGCTGAAACGTTTGAAGACATTGCCGGTCAGGGACGCAACCACCTGGCATTGGGATTGGCCATGGCGGTGGCGTGCTTCAGCCTGATCGGGCTCCCGCTGACCGCTGGATTTTTCGGTAAATTCGTGATCATCCGTGCCGCCTGGGTGAACGCCAATGATTCCAATCATCTGACGGCCCTGGTCATCATCACGATGGTCAATGCGGCCATCAGCGCTGCCTACTATTTGCGCATCGTGGGGGCGATGTTTCTGCGCCCGCGCCCCGGCACGCAGTATGGACACGGCTCCGCATCAGCGGCCGGTCATACCGCTACTCATGCCAGCACTCCCGCCAGTGAATTTCCCACCATCGAGCAGACGGAGCGCGCCATGGAGCAGGGCACCTTCGCCGCCCAGCCAGGAATTAAACCACTTGTTTCCCCGATCGCCGACACCGTGCGCGTTCATCCTCCCGGGCGGCTCACGCACGCGCCGATCATCCTGGCCCTGTGCCTGTCGGTCTTCGGCTCGCTGACCCTGGGGATCTTTTTCCCCGGCACCGAAGCGCTGATGCGCCAAGCGCGTAGTGCCACCGCCATCGAACCCGCCACCCCCGCGCCCCCGCAATTGCAGTTGGTTCGCCCGGGCGCGGCGGCCATTTCAGCGCCCGCCATGCTGTCGGGCGATCGCGACCCAGACCCCCGCCAGTATCCTCTATTAGTCCCCAACGCGCGGCCCGATTAACCCGGATCGAGGCCGCAGCAGGGCGGGCATTCTGACGAAGCCGCTTTATTCCTTAGCGGTTTCCTCCAGAACGGCTTCGGCGCTCTTACCGGCATCGACGGGCCACTCTTTCCACAAGGTGCGGCTACCGTTTTTCGCGGGCTCCGCGAGGTTCCGCTTCAGATAACGCGTTAGCTTCCCATCGGCATCGAAATGAAAATTCACCCAGGTGGATTTCTGCGGCTTACCCTCCGGCCCACGCAGGGGCACCTCCACATAGACATAAGGCCGCCCGGGATTCGCATCCTCGTGCGACACCCTCAGCCGATCCCAATCCGCCCCGGGCAAATCCGCCAGTGCCTTGGCCGGGACCGGCGTTTTGAAACCATCCCCCTCGACAAACAGCGCCTGATCTTTACCCCCTTTCGCCTGCGTAAACACCACGCGCAGCCGCCCCAGTGGCTTGGGGAAATCATAAATCTTTTCCACCTTCAACACCGGCGCGATCTCAGCGGCTTCACCCCATGCCACACCCGCCATCGGGACAAGCCACAACGATATAAAAAAGAGGGCGGTGATGAGCTTCCGCATGGTGATCTCCCAAAAAATGATCGCGCCTTGCCGATGATAAAACCCGACAAACTGCAGATGCACCTGGATGCGGGGGGGGGGCGCAATCCGTCCCCTCAAACGGCGTTCACCTGCGGTTTATACATGCCCGGCGATGTCGGGTGCGGCTACGCGCCCTGGGCTGTTTCAGCACCGGGGAGCGGGTGGGCTGCGGCAATCGCCTGGCGGAGATCCAGCGTGCCTTCATACAGGCTGCGGCCGATGATCACGCCCCAGACCGGCAGGCCGCACAGGTCGTGAATGTGTTGCAGGGTACCGACTCCGCCGCTGGCAATCACCGGTACTTTTCCGGCTTCGGCCAGGGCGCGCGTGTGTTCCAGATTGCTGCCATTCATCATGCCATCCTTGGCTACATCGGTGTAAAGAATCGCCGCCAGCGGCCAACCGCTGACGATCTGGGCGACATCAACGGCCCTGCGCGTGGTGGTTTGCGTCCAGGCGCGGGTAGCGATCATGCCGTCCCTGGCATCCAATGCCAGCACCATTTTGCCCGAAAAGCGCGCATCATGCACGAGTTGCTCAAACCCGCGCCAGTCCTCCATCGCACGCGTCCCCATCACCACCCGCCTGGCCCCCGCATCCAGCAACCGCTGGACATCCGCTTCGCTCCGCACCCCCCCCCCGGTCTGCACCTTTAATCCAGTGGCGGCGATGATCTGCGCAATACGTTCCCCCTGCAGCGGCCGCCCTTCCTTTGCCCCATCCAGATCGACGATGTGCAGCCACTTCGCCCCGGCCTGCTGATACGATTGCGCCGCCGCGATCGGATCCACCGCATAATCAATCTGCCGCCCATAATCACCCTGCTGCAGCCGCACGATTTTCCCGCCCCGCAGGTCGATGCTTGGGACAATTTCCATAAGCGGCATACTATATCGTGTTCATGGACGACCGCATCGCCAAGCTCTCTGAAAAGGCCCGCCAGCTCCCCAAGGCCCCCGGGGTCTATCTGATGAAGGATGACAAGGGCACCGTCATCTACGTGGGTAAAGCCTCCAGCCTGCGCGACCGCGTGAGCAGCTACTTTCAATGCGGCACCAAACTTGAACTGCGCAAGGCCCCGCTGCTGGATCATGTGGTGGATTTTGATTTCATCCAGACCGACAGCGAGGTCGAAGCCCTGCTTGTAGAGAATCGGCTGATTAAAGACATTCAGCCGCGCTACAACGCCCGTCTGCTGGATGATAAGACCTTCCCCTACCTGATGGTGACGATGGATGACGATTTTCCCGGGGTGTATATCACGCGCGAGCCGCGAACCAGCGGCGTGAAACTTTTCGGGCCGTTTACCAGCGTCGATGCACTCAAAGATGCGGTGACGCATTTGCAGAAGGCGTTCAAGTTCCGCACCTGCCACCTGGAGATTGCCGAGGGGGATGATCGTCGCCGATTTTTTCGCCCCTGCCTGCTTTATCCCATCAAGCAATGCACCGCCCCGTGTGCCGCCAAGATCTCTAAGGACGAATATCGCCAGGATGTGCAACGGCTGATGCGGTTTTTGAACGTGGATAAAGAAACGGCAATCGCGCAGCTGGAAAAGGAGATGAACGCCGCCTCGACCGCCATGAATTTTGAGCTCGCCGCCAAGCTGCGTGATGAGATTAAGACCGTGCGCGCCCTGGGCAAGCGTGCCCGCAAGGGGCAGGAGCAATTCTGGCAGCCCGAGGCATTCGTAAGCGACCCGCGCGAGGCCCTGGGTAAACTGCAGGATGCGCTGGGGCTGGCTGAAACGCCGCGCATTGTTGAAGGGATTGATATCGCGCATCTGCAGGGGGGCGAGATGGTTGGGTCCAAGGTGACGTTTATTGATGGCGTGCCGTTCAAAGATTCCTACCGCCGATATCGCATCAAGCATCAGCAGGGCAACAACGATTACCTGAGCATCCAGGAGGTGGTCAGCCGCCGCTATCGCGAGGCCGGGGCAAGCCACGAGCTGTACCCGGATGTGATCCTCATTGACGGCGGGCTGGGGCAGTTGCACGCGGCCATGGAAGTTTTCAATTTCATGGACATCAAACCCCCGATGGTGATCTCGCTGGCCAAGAAAGAAGAGCTGGTTTACACCCAGGCCCGCAGCGAACCCATTCGCCTGCAGCGTAATCACGCCGGGCTGCGGCTGTTGCAATACGTGCGTGATGAGGCCCACCGCTTTGCGCAGCATTATCATCACATTTTGCGGAGCAAGGCGCAGCTGGAGGAGGAGATCAAACAAGGCCGCCGCCCCCCCCGGGCAAAAACCACCCCAGAAGGCGCCTGATTCCCCCGGCTGCCTGCTTCCGATCAGAACGACGCCGACGAACTTGGGCCGGTCTTCAGTGCCGCTGGTGCCCTCACCCGGCGGATGCGCAAGCAATGGATTTCAGCCAGTGGGGGCACTGGCTGCACTGGGGGGCAGCCCGTCTCGGTAAAGGTTAGAATCCCACCCATGCCCAATGCAGAAAAATCGTGGCAGGCGCGGATCGGAGAAGCCACCGATGCCATCGCCCAGGCGTTCGTCGAATCAATCAGCTACGACTGGCGACTCTACCGGGTCGATGTTCGCGGGAGCATCGCCCACGCCACCATGCTGGCCAAGGCCCGCTTGATCACCGATGCCGATCTCCAGGCAATCGAAGCGGGTCTGCGCGAAATCGAAAAAGAGATCGATCGCGACGGTCCAAAATGGGCGGGGTTTAAGCCAGAACTCGAAGACATTCACATGTGCATCGAGAGCGCGCTCACCGCCCGCATCGGCGAGCCGGGGCAGAAGCTGCACACCGCGCGCAGCCGCAATGACCAGGTGGCAGCCGATCTGCAACTCTGGATTCGCGACATCACCCTGCACGAAGGCCAGACGCTGCTGATGCTGTTGAAGAAGTCATTCTTCGCGCTGGCAGAACGAAGTGCCGACATTGTCATCCCGTCATTTACGCATCTGCAGCGCGCCCAGCCGATCGCCGCAGGGGCAGAATGCCTGGCATGGCTCTCAATGTTCGACCAGGATCAACGACGGTTATTTCAAACAGGGCAAGGGTATCAGCAAGATGGCATGGAACTGGCACTGGGCAGCGGCGCGATTGCTGGAAGTTCGCTGGCGATCAATCCAAACCGCTCCGCGAAGCTCCTCGATTTTCCCCAGCCCGCGGGGAACAGCATCGAACGCACCGCATCCCGCGATATCGCCTGCGATTTTGTATTTTCGCTGGCGATGATCGCCCAGCATCTCTCGCGCTGGGCCGAGCAATGGATCATCTACATGAGCACGGAATTCGGGTTCATCAAGGTCGCCGATCGCTACACCACCAGCAGCAGCATGATGCCCCAAAAGCGCAACCCCGACATGCTTGAACTCATCCGCGGGCGCTGTGGGAATGTGTATGGCGATTTGTTCGCGCTCATGACGATCCTTAAGGGTCTGCCCATTGGCTACAATCGCGATCTGCAAGAGGATAAACGCATCGTCTTTCGAGCCTATGATGTTGTGAGTCAATGTCTAACAATGGCAGCCGCGATTGTGAATAGCGCAAGCTATGATAAGGATCGCATTGAACCTACGTTAGATCGGGGTTTCCTGGATGCCACATCGCTGGCGGAATATATGGTCACGCAGGGGATTCCCTTCCGCACGGCTCATCACATCGTAGGTACGCTGGTGGCCCGATGTGAGAGCGAAGGGAAGCACGCCCTGGGGCAAATGAGTGTGGAAACTATGAATGAAGTGATCGCCACGGAGCAGAGCCCGGTGCGTCTGACTGATGAGGTCTATTCGAGCCTGGGGTCTGCCAACGTAGTCAAGCGTTACCAGAGCCCCGGCGCTGCGGGTGGAAAACCCTTCGAGGACCAGCTAACGGCGTGGCGGGCACGGCTGAGGGGTTAGCATAATCCCCTGCGAGGCGAGAGCCGCCGATTCGCCTCTCGGTGGCCCGCGCTTTATCCTCTGTTGCGATGAACACGATCGCAAACGAGCGCGCGGTGATTATCGCCGGGGGAACCGGGTTTCTAGGTACAACCCTGGCCGACCATCTCGCGGGCCTGGGGATGCGCGCGATCATACTTTCGCGAAGTGAGCCTGCGGTGCGGGGCGCTACGCATGTGCGTTGGGATGCGCGGTCGCTGGGGGATTGGAAGACCGTGCTGGAGGGGGCGGCTGGCGTGATTAATCTCGTGGGGCGGTCGGTCGATTGTGTAAAGACGCCTGATCATCGCGATGAGATTTTGCGTTCCCGGGTGGAAGCGACCCTGGTGCTCGGGCAGGCGATGCGCGCGGTAGCCCATCCGCCGCCGGTGTGGGTGCAGATGAGCACCGCGCACATCTATGGCGATCCCCCCCGAGGTGGTCTGCTCTGAGGATTCGCCCTTGGGCCTGGGGTTGGCCCCGCTGGTGGGCCGCGCCTGGGAGGATGCGTTTCACAACAGCGCTTTGCCGTCTCAGCGCAAGGTGATTTTGCGCACGAGCTTCGTGATCGGCAAAGACCGCGGTGCCGGTGGCGGCGCACTTGCACGGTTGCGGGCGGTCGTTCGTGTTGGGCTCGGGGGCACGGTCGGCTCGGGGCAGCAGGGAATGAGCTGGATTCACGAGCTGGATATGAATCGCCTTTTTGAGCGGGCGCTCACCGACCCCGCCATGCACGGTGCATATATCGCCAGCGCACCCAATCCGGTATCGCAAAAACAATTCATGAAAGCGCTCCGCAAGGCCATGCGCATGCCGCTGGGATTACCCGCATTCGCGTGGATGGTCAGGCCGGGCGCTCGCCTGTTGTTGCGCACCGATCCCGAGCTGGCGCTCTATGGCCGCTATGTGATTTCGCGTCGATTAAAAGAAGAAGGATTCGAATTTAAGTTCCCCGATTTGACTGAAGCATTGCACGATCTGGATTGAAATCGGCGGGATAATCATGCGAAATTTACAGCCCTTCGGCCGGGCGGCGGGTAAAATTGTGGGCATGACACTCCTTACTGAGAACGCGACCCAGACGCTTGTCTTGCCAACGCCCATGGGGCCGATGCGGGCCGCCGCCGATGCAGCGGGAATTACGCATTTGGCGTTCTGCGATTCGGCTGACCCGCGCGCGGGCACTGAAGTTTCGCCGATGCTCGATAGTGAGATCGACAATCCCCACCTTCGCACCCTGAGCGAAGAATTAGCGGAATACTTCGCAGGGCAGTTGCGGTTATTTTCCGTACCCGTCAATCCGCGCGGCACCGCCTTTCAACGGCAGGCATGGGATTACTTGCAATCCATCCCCTGCGGGCAGACGCGCAGCTATGGGCAGCAGGCGACGGCCATCGGCAGCGCGCGCGCCAGCCGCGCTGTCGGGCAGGCCAACGGGGCTAACCCGATTGCCATCATCATCCCCTGTCATCGGGTGATCGCCGGCAATGGCGGGCTGGGTGGATTTTCCGCGGGGCTGGAGCGCAAGCGCTGGCTGCTGCGCCACGAGGGGATGTAGCAGGATTTCGTCCAGAACCGATTTCACTCAATCGCCCCACCCAGTGCTTTTATTGCGAACAGTAATTTACAAAATGGGTTTTTTTCCCTAACAAGGCAATTTTCGGTTATGCTAAAGCTTCCCACTTGGGCGACGGTCGCCTGAAGTGGCCATAGTCTGACGCGTACACGTCCTGCTGCTATTGGGTTTTTGGCTTCTTCTTCTCCCGCTTCTGCCGTGCTTTTGGGACTGTTGTTAAGACGTCCTTCCTGCCCGAGCTGATGGCTGAACGGTGATTCGAAGAGGCTCAACATCGCTATTGTCGATTTTATTCTTTCTCCCGATGGTGGTGAGCGCTCGCGCGTCGTTTTTTTAGGAGTTTGTTATGAAGCCCATCCCCTCTGTCCGCACCCGCATTTCACGCCTGGGGTTCACCCTGGTGGAATTGCTGGTCGTGATCGGGATCATCGCGTTGTTGATCTCGATTCTCCTGCCCGCCCTCAGTAAAGCCAGGGAAACCGCCAACCGCGTCAAGTGCGCGGCCAACTTGAAGGCCTTCGGTACGTGCTTGTTGGTCTATGCCAACGACAACAACGGTGCTTATCCCCGTACCAACGGCGATGTCACCACTGCTCCGACGATCGATACCCTCGGGTATAATGATTCGGACTGGACCACCAGCTCGACCATCCCCGCTTGCAGCGTGATGGCCTCGATGTATTTGCTGGCCCGCCAGGAACAGATCTCGCTGCAGATGTTCATCTGCCCCAGCTCGTCTGGCATCCGGCTGGTCTACGCTGGCGGTGGCGTGCAGAATCACTCCAATTTCAACATCGTCCCCGGTGCTGCTGCCCAGGGTAATACCGCCTACAGCATCCAGTGCCAGTTCCCCGATGCCAATGGTGCCAACGATGGGTTCCGCTGGGGCACATCGCTGAACTCTGACTTTGCCTTGATGGCCGACTTGAACCCCGGCGTCTATGCGACCGGTGGCCCGGAAAAGGTGAACACCACCTCCAGCACCAACACGGTGCAGGCTGGTAACTCACCCAACCACAACAAGGAAGGCCAGAATGTGCTGTTCGGTGACTACCATGCAGAGTTCTACAAGACGCCTTTCTGCGGCGTGGACCGTGACAACATCTACGGTCCGGGCGTGGTCAACGCTGGCGCCGGCAACTTTCAGCCACCCGATGCCACAACGCCGCTCCTGCGCGGACCCATGAATCACAACGACAGCGTGCTGCTGCCCTATCTGAATACCGGTGGCTGATCCGCTGCCCTGAATTCCAGACGGTCTATTCGAACATCCTGGCGCGGCAGGCGCCAGAATGCTTGAAAACGACCGGATGACTCATCACCGCTTGCCAGGTGTCATGCCTGGCAGGCGGTTTTTGTTTGGATCGGTCCATGCGCCTGATAAGGTCTTGAACCCACCATGCCGGATCAAAGTCAACTGACGCTCAAAATCCTCACCACCGCCGCGCTGACCGGTCTTCTGCTATCAACCGGCTTGCGCCTCTCATTCGCGCAAATCGCTGTTGCATTGCGACAACGCACCCTGCTTTTGAAGGTGCT
>JBBSFP010000055.1:0-9748 GCA_038238625.1 Tepidisphaerales bacterium | reverse complement strand
GTTCTTTGAGCAGTGCCATCAAAGTCGAGATGGCTTTGTCATTGGCGATCTGCTTGTCCTTGGGGGCGGCAAGTTCGGCCTGTAGAGAATAGATGCGAAACTGTGTGATCGCAGCGCCGTTGGCAAGGCCTTCCTGCGTCTCTTTGTCCTGCGGCATATTCTGTTTTTGCCATGCGATCAGGGCGTCAAGATTTTTTTGCCCCTCGGCGGGTTTCTTTTCGACCAGGTCGCAAATCACCATGAAATAGCGCGCCTGGTTCTGATCGTTGAGATGGGCGAGACGGCGGTTTTCAGCGTCTTTAGGGGTTTCCTTGCTCCCTTCGGGTGCCGGTGCCACGGGGGCATCGATCACAAACTTAAAATCCGCACGCGCGTTGGAAAGTGCATCGCCATCGGCACCGCGCGCCCCGGCCTCAGCCAGGCTGATCTTCCCGGCGCGGAGCTTCACGCTCACCTGCACCCCCGAATCGGGATTGTCGAATTCCGTCAGCAGCGCCTCGGCATTGTCGCACACCTCCTTGCGGTGGGTATCCGATTTGTCCAGCGACAAAGCCAGAAAATAGGTGGCAAAGGCCTGCGTGTATTTGGCCAGGCTCTTGAGCTGATCCAGTTCCTCCCCTTCCTTCTCCTTACCGGCGTTGAAGGCATCGCCCGAACGTTTCTCGGCCGTGACTGCGGCCTTATCGAGAATTTTCACTACAGCTTCGGCAACGGGCCGTAGTTCCGCCTGCGTCTTGGGGTTTTCACCAAAATATTCCAGCAGATTCACCGGCCTTTGGGTGCCGTAAACAATTAGCTGCGAGGCATATTCCATCAACATCTTTGGATCGTTAACGGTCGGAAGAATCTGATTCAAACCCGCCACGATGGTGTTGATGCGCTTACGCTGCGTGGCTTCGGGGAGCTTGGCGAATTGTGGGTCGGCCAGCGTGCGCAGCTCGGTGATCGCCAGGATCGCCGATCGCTGATCGTCGGGGATTTTCTTCACGTCAAAGTAGCGCTCGAGCAGCTTGGTCTGGTTGCGGCGCGCCAGGTCTGCCATCAGCGTGTTGTCGTTGAGCGCATCGAGCCCGATGGCGGTGGGCGCAGTAGCACTTTTGTCAGCGCCCGGCGAGTGCGATTGTAGCGATAAGGCGCAAACGCTGACGATCACCGACTGGCGGACAGTTTTATTTCGCAGGAGTGGAATCATGGGGATACTTTTAAATGGCCGGGTAAGGCGTGTTTATCTAAAGCAGAAAGCGCGGCTGCTGGCCGTGCTGTGCGAAACGAAACATTTCGCCCCGTCTTGCAGGTCCGAAGTTAGAAAACAACGGGTCGATCAATGCTTCATGTCAAAATGGGATTTGGCAAAACCGACCTTGGTGAATCCGGCTTGCAGTGCCGCTTGATACACGTTGATCAAATCTTGAAAAATCAATGCGCCGTGTGGAGCGATGATCACCTGGATCTTATCCATCGAGGTACCGGCACCCGCATACTGCTTTTGCAGGGCGAAGATCTGATCGTGCATCTCTTCGGCGGAATTAAATTCCGCACTGCCCACGCTGCCGCGCAGTTGCCCGCTAACCCCGGGGTTCACGCGCACCTTGCACTGGATCTCATCAAGCGGCGGCGGCTTGCTGTTATTGCCAATGCCCTCCTTTTTGACGGGCACGTTGCTCACCAGGTATTGCGTCGCCGCGCCGAAGCTGCCGGTACACATCAAAAAAATCAGGATCACCATCACGACGTCCACCAGTGGCGTCATATTGGGGCCGGATTCGTAATGAACTTTTTTAGCGCCTGAAACTTTCATACAACCTCGCGATCAAAAAACCGGACCATTTGTTTAATCGAACACCGATGCGCGAAACCGCCCGGCTCAATCGTTGAGCTTGCGCGTGGTTTCAAAATTCATCGTTGTGCATCCAGCCGCGTTGCATTCGGTTAAGACCTGCTCCAGGTATTTGTACTGAAGTGAAGTATCGGCATGGATGGTAATCGTCAGGTCCTGCCCCTTTTGCTTGTTGGAAGTCAGCGATTCCTTAACCATCATGTAAAGCGGCTTGACGGGTTTGCCGTCAACCAACACGTTTTGCCCATTGCTACGTTGAACGATGGGCATTTCCGCCAACGCGTTACCCTCCTGCATCACGGTGATAACGGGGAGTTCCTGATCGCCACTTTCCTCGGGGGCGCGCACGTTGAGCACGATGTTGTTCCCCAACTCCTCGATGGTCTTGCCCAGGATGCTCTCAGGAATTTTGATCTTGGGGTCGACTCCACTGACGACGCCGATCTTGGCGACCAGCATAAAAAACACGATCAGGCACATGACCACGTCAATGAGTGGCGTGACATTCACTTCCGACCCGTGGGCGGGCGGCATTGATCTTCTTCTCATGGAAAACCTCGATTCAGATCAGCGAAGAAATTGCGAAGCGTAGCGCAGGCCCGCACCCCTGTTGGGGGTTGGGGCCTTGCGCCAGAAGCGTGTTCAGGCCTGTGCCGGCACCGGGGGCGGCGCGGGAACCGGAGCCTTGCGCGCGGGCGATGGCGGCACTGCCGCGCCAGCTACGCGCGGGACGCCGGCAGCACCCGCAGCCGGACGGGCTTCGGCGGGCTTGATCATCAGCAACAACTCTTCGCAAATCAGCGCTGCGCTGACCGTCAGGCGATCCACGATCGTGCGCAAAATTCCGAATGATGCCAGGCACGGCACCGCCAGCGCCAGGCCCAGGAACGTGTGCGCCAAGGCTTTGGAAATACCACCGGCCAGATCCGCCGGGCTGGCTTTGCCGCCGGAATCATTCATCGCCGAGAACGCTGCGATCATCCCCAGCACCGTTCCCAGCAGGCCCAGGAGCGGTCCGAGGTTACCCAGAATGTTCAGGTACTCGATGCCGCGGAACTGATCGGCGGTCTGTTCCCCGACCGCGGTTTCCATCGCTTCCTTCATCGCCGGGAAACTAGGAGCACGCTTGAGCGCGGGGTTCAGCGCGCGGCTGATGAATGTCGGATCGGTTTCTGTGAACTCGATGAGTTCCTTGAACTGCCGTTGCGCGATCATCTCCCGAATCTGATTGACCGTCGCTTCAGGCATCAAAACCGAGCGGCGATTCTTGATGAATCCCTGGATAATCAGGGTTAAACCAATGACCGAGCAGATGGCAATCACCCAGAACACCGGGTCGGTATTCCCCAGGATCACGTCCATCAGCCCGGTGTGCTTTTTGGGAGCGTCGGCTCCGGGAGTGCCCTGCCCGAAGGCATCCACCGAAAGCATTCCACCCATCAACAGAAGTGCGGCCACGACAACAATACGAACCTTGCTCGAAGCATACTTACGCTTGGACATCACACAAATCCTCTTCTCCACATCCGGGAGAAACGTTGGGGGACACAACTTCGCATGCGGGCAATGAGCTGGAGCCGATCTCACTGTCTAATGCCCAATGCAAAGGTCCGGAACATGGTAACTCTTCGGGGCGGTTGGGCGGTGGCCGGAACATCGTCGCTGTCACCACGCCTTCGCCGCGGCAGTTACCGGGCCGGAAATTTTCTTTCACCGGCGTTCATGAACACCGCCGGCGTTCATGAATACCGGTTGCAAACAACAAAGGTCGGGCAGGCCGTTAAGCCCGCCCGACCGAGGGTTTCTCATTCCTTGCTCAGATCTTCCTCGGATACATATTTGAAAGCACCATTATTTTCGGCGGCCAGTTGCTTGAGGAACTTTTCATCTTCCACATCGTGATCGATGAACGCGATCGTGTGCAGCTTGATGGTCTTACCCGGGTTGGATTTGCGGAATAGTTCCAGCACCGCGGTCTTGTCGGGAAAGTCGCTCGGGTCGATCAGGAAGTACATCACTTCGGGTTTTAGCGCCAGCGCGGCCTTGAGCGCGGGCAGCGGATCGGTGGTCCCGCGGGCGACGAACTTATCAACATAGTCAAAGGCCCGGGCCTTGTTGGCGGGGGTAGCAACCAGCAATTCCTTGGCTAATGGCGGCGGGGCATTATCCTGAAAGAAGACGACACTAAAAGCCTGCGGCGGTCTCAGACCGTTGACAGCCTTACGTATTTCAACACGCAGATCGTCAAACTTTGACATGATCGACCCCGTCGCATCGCAGCAGAACACGATGCGCTTCGCGTTGGCCCTGACACCGAGGAAGGTTGCCTTGCCGGTCCCCATGCCCCCGCCCGGAACACCGAAGGGTGCTAATCCGCCCCCTTCGCCGGTGCCGCTGCCAGAGCCATCACCCTTACCCATGCCCACGCCCCGACCCGCGCCATAATTTTCGTTGGCTCCGCTGGAAAGGATATCCCCTTCGTTATCGCCCGCGCCACCGCCGGCCGGGGTCAGATCGTGGCTCATGTCGGCGGGGTGATCGGATACGCCGGTGGCGTTGGGGATATCCATCTTATCTTGCGCGGCCACGCGGGTGGGATCGCCACCGATGCCGGGGTTGGGGGCATCGTCGGCGGCATCGTCGCTAATATCCTCGGCGACGGTGATTTGCTCTTCATGCAGCGGGGTAACCAGCAGTCGGCGTGCGTACTTTACGCTCAGCACGCCCACGGCAATGATCGCCGCATGCACGACGAAGCTGGTGATAAAGGGCAATACATTCTGTACGAAGGGCAACTGCCAAAACGAAAGCTGCACCTCTTCGCCGTTTTCGTCGATGGTGGCAGTTTCTCCGGGCTGTTTGTTTCCAGTCGTTGGCGGGATGGCCATTACCGTGGTTCCTGGTACGACGACCTGCGGCAGCGGTCGCATCCCACCGGGGCTGCCGGGGGATGGTGGAATATTGGGTAGGGGAGGGTTGGATGCCATGACGATCTCCAGTGCGTTTATGCCAAAAACATAATTGAGTTCAACGCGGTTCCCAGGAACCAGCGGGTTACAGAAGCCACCATTGCCGGCCAATGGCCACCGTCTGCATTGGTTAAACGCTTCACGCTGTCAGGTCTTAGAATAAAATTAACCGGATATTCTTCAAGGCAGTACTCCCGCGCGACCGGCATCGTGCGCTATTGTGCGCTCGGGCAAACGTTTTTGTAATTGAACCAACCTTGCGGAGAGATTGCAAATACCAAGGCGGCAGGGGTTTCTTCTCAAGAGGGAGAATATAGCGGTCGGGGACCCCGCGGGTCAAAGAAAAAACACGCTGCCACTATGGCAACTGCACCCCGGCGATATTTGGCGTTTCTGCCAGCGTGACAGTTGGACCCTCTGACAGGCATTTGGTATTTTCGGGCCGATTCTATTCTAACTCGGCTAATGACCACAGTTTATAACTGTTCGCGCGTTGCATCGCAGACGGCACCGGCTTTGTATTGAGCGATTGATGTCGGCCTTGGTGCGCCTTCGATAGGGCCCGGTCGTCTTTTAGATTGATTCGATCCATTGCTTAAGTGCACTTTGAAAGGAGCCCAGGCATGGCAGCCAAAATGCTGGCCTTTGACGCGGAAGCCCGTAAATCATTGTTGGAAGGTGTGACCAAGCTCGCCCGAGCCGTGAAGGCGACGTTGGGTCCGCGCGGCCGCAATGCCGTTTTGGACAAGGGGTGGGGTGCTCCCACGATCACCAAGGACGGCGTCACCGTCGCCGAGGAAGTGGAGTTAAAAGACAAATTCGAAAACATCGGCGCCAAGCTGGTGAAAGAAGCCGCCAGTAAGACCAGTGATGTGGCCGGCGATGGCACCACCACTGCCACGGTCCTTGCCGAGGCGATTTTCAAGGAAGGGTATCGCAACCTGACCGCCGGGGTAGATGCGATGGCATTGGCGCGCGGGATTCGCAAGGCCGTGATCGCGGTGACCGACAATCTTAAGAAGCAATCCAAGCCGATCGACGTTTCGCGCAAAGACGATATCGCCAACGTCGCCAGCATTTCTGCCAACAACGACCGCCAGATCGGTGCCATCATGGCCGATGCGTTCATGCGAGTGGGTAAAGATGGTGTGATCACCGTCGAAGAAGGCAAGAGCCTGGAGACCTACGTAGACGTGGTGGAGGGGATGCAGTTTGACCGCGGCTTCCTGTCGCCCAATTTCGTCACCAACCCCGATGAGATGACCGTCGAACTCGAGAAGGTTTTTGTGCTGATCTACGAAGATAAGATCAGCTCGGCCAGCAAGCTGATTCCGCTGCTCGAAAAAATTCAGCAAGTCAAAAAGCCGCTGCTGATCATCGCCGAGGATATTGACGGCGAGGCCTTGGCGACGCTGGTGGTGAACAAGCTGCGTGGCATTCTGAACGTGGCTGCCGTGAAGGCGCCGGGGTACGGAGATCGCCGTAAGGCAATGCTCGAAGATCTGGCTATCCTGACCGGTGGTCAGGCGATCATGAAAGATCTCGGCATCGAGCTGGACAAGGTGGAAGTATCCCATCTGGGCCAGGCCAAACTGGTTCGCATCGACAGCGACAACACCACCATTATTGAAGGTGCCGGCGAGAGCGAAGCGATCCAGGGTCGCATCGCACAGATTCGCCATGAAATTGAGGGAACCACCAGCGATTATGATCGCGAGAAGTTGCAGGAACGCCTGGCCAAGCTGGCCGGGGGCGTGGCGCAGATCAATGTAGGCGCGGCCACCGAAGCGGAGCTGAAGGAAAAGAAGGCGCGCATCGAAGATGCGTTGCATGCCACCCGCGCGGCGGTGGAAGAAGGCGTAGTCCCCGGCGGCGGGGTGGCCATGATTCGCGCTCTCAAGGCCCTCAATGGGGGTTCCAATCTGAAAACGGAAGGGGATGAAGCAGTAGGTGTAAAAATCATCCGCTCCGCCCTGACGGCTCCGTTGCGGCAGATCGCCGAGAACGCCGGTACCAGCGGCGCGGTGGTCGTTCGCCATGTGATGGAGTCAAAAGACAACGAAGGCTACAACGCCCTGACGGATGAATATGTGGATGTAGTAAAAGCCGGAATCATTACCCCCACGAAGGTGGAGCGCACTGCCCTGCAGAACGCCGCCGAAGTCGCGATCCTGCTGTTGACCACCGATTGCATCGTGGTTGAAGCCCCCAAAGGCGAAGGCGCCGGCGGCGGTCATGACCATGACCACGGTGGTGGCGGCGGCATGGGCGGTATGGGTGGCGGAATGGGTGGCATGGGCATGGGCGGCATGGGTGGTATGGACGGCATGATGTAAAACGGAAGCCCAGAGCATCCGTTAAAAGTGTAAAAGCACCCGTAGCTATGAAGCCCCGGATGCGGATTGTGTGGGACCGTATGAAAGCGGCTTCAAATGCTCGCAAGCATCGCGAGTCGTAGCTGTCTAGTGAACCCTCCGCCGATGCGGACTGACTGGAAAAACAAAGGAATTTCATGAAACTTCGCCCTCTACAAGATCGCGTCATTGTCCGGCAATCGGAAGCCGAAGAAAAAACCGCCAGCGGAATTGTTCTGCCGGATTCGGCCAAGGAAAAGCCCACCAAGGGCAAAGTGATCTCGGCCGGTCCCGGGAAGCTCGATGACAACGGCAAAAAAATGGCGCTCAACGTCGGCCCGGGTGAGACCGTGGTGTACGGCAAATACAGCGGCAGCGAGATCGAAGTGGATGGCGAAAAATTCGTCATCCTGCGCGAAGCCGACATCCTGGGAGTGATGGAATAATTTCCTGTTGGATAAATTCCTGTTGAGTATTTCAAAAATCTGAAGTTTTCCGACTGCAAAAAATCTCGATGGTATTGGAGCAAATATGGCAAGCAAGCAGATGGTTTTCGACCGCAACGCGCGTATTCAAATTGGTAATGGGCTTTCGCAACTTGCACGCGCTGTTAAGGCGACGCTGGGCCCGCGTGGCAAAAACGTGGTGCTGCAAAAGTCGTTTGGCAGCCCGCGTATTACTAAGGACGGCGTGACGGTCTCCAAGGAGATCGAGCTGCCGCAACCATTCGAAAATATGGGCGCCAAGCTGGTGAACATGGTTGCCAGCAAAACCGGTGATGTGGCCGGCGACGGGACCACCACGGCCACCGTGCTGGCCGAAGCGATTTATAATGAAGGGCTCAAGTACGTCACCACGGGTGTGAACCCTGTGCTGGTGCAGCGTGGGATACTCAAGGCTGCCGAAGTCGCTGCCGATGCGATTACCGCCCAGTCCAAGAAGGTCAAAGGCCGCGAAGACTACAAGCGCGTAGCCACCATCAGCGCCAATGGCGATGAAAAGATCGGCGACTTGATGTCCGATGCGATGGAAAAAGTAGGTAAAGACGGCGTAATCACCGTCGATGAAGGCAAGGGAACTGAGTCGACCCTTGAATACACCGAGGGAATGCAGTTCGACAAGGGCTACTTGTCCCCGTACTTCCTGACCAACCCGACCAGCCTCGAAGCGGTGCTGGAAAACGCCTACATCCTGCTGCATGAGAAAAAGATATCAAACCTCGCCGAGCTGTTGCCGCTGCTCAACAAAGTGGTGACATCCAGCCGTCCGTTGCTGCTGATTGCCGAAGACGTGGAAGCCGAGGCGCTGGCTACGCTGGTAGTGAACAAGCTGCGCGGGGTGTTGAACATCTGCGCGGTGAAGGCTCCGGGCTTTGGCGATCGTCGCAAAGCGCTGATGGGTGATCTGGCCGTAATAACCGGCGGGAAATTCATCAGCGAAGACCTGGGCCTGAAACTTGAAAACGTGGAGTTGGACGATTTGGGGAGTGCCAAGCGCATCGTCATCGACAAGGACAACACGCTGATCGTGGAAGGGGGCGGATCGAAGAAAGAAATCAACGCCCGCGCCGAGCAGATTCGCATGCAGATCGAGCGCACCACCAGCGATTACGATCGCGAAAAACTGCAGGAACGGCTGGCGAAATTGACCGGTGGCGTCGCCGTGATCAAAGCCGGCGCTGCCACTGAGACGGAGATGAAGGAGCGCAAAGACCTGATTGATGACGCCCTGCACGCCACCAAGGCCGCGGCCGAGGAAGGCGTAATCCCCGGCGGCGGCGTCGCCTTCCTGCGGGCGATCGAGGCGGTCGAAAGCGGCAAGCGGCAGGCCCGCAACGACGAGAAGCTCGGCTTCGACATCGTGGCTGCGGCCCTGAAGTTCCCCTGCCGCCAGATCGCCGAAAATGCCGGCGACGACGGCGAGGTGATCGTCGCCCAGATCCTGGAGAACAAGAACCCCAACTACGGCTACAACGCCGCCACCGGCGAGTTCGGGGACATGATCAAGATGGGGATCATCGACCCGGCCAAGGTCGCCCGCACGGCGTTGCTGAACGCCGCGAGCGTGAGCGGGCTCGCGCTGACGACCGAGGTATTGCTGACCGAATTGAAGGAAGGCGACAAGGACGGCCACGGCGGGAACGTCGTGACGGGCGCGGTGGTGTAAAACTCTACTCCCTCTCCCTTGGTACTCCGGGGGAGAGGGCAGGGGTGAGGGGGAACGTTGGTGGTCGAGCGTCGTTACTTCGCCGAATCGCGTGCCGTGTCATTTAAAGGGAGCCTAAGGCGACCGAAAAATCTACCTGATGAGCCGTGGCGCTTTTCTCGCCGGATACGGCGGTGAGCTAGATTCTTCGGTCGCCTTAGGCTCCCTCTGAATGACATGGTTTGACACACCGCCTTAGAAGCACAACCGAATTCCCGCCCGTTCTCATCATCCTCTCATCCAGGCGGCGTTAGCCTCCCCCCGCAACCCGCCCCGTAGAGGTGCGGGCACGCCTCTCCGTCACCGCCGCGCTCCCGTCTGTATTTTGGAGGTCCCCGCATGGGCCCGAACGCCGCTTCCCGCCTGGAGTCGTTGGAATCCCG
>JBBSFP010000054.1:0-9777 GCA_038238625.1 Tepidisphaerales bacterium | reverse complement strand
CCCGCCCCGCGGGAAACATCTGGTTGCCGCAATACGCAGCGCGCCTGAGAACTATGCGGAAATGCCACCTCACCCAGTGCGATTCGATGCGGAAACATCGGGACCCATCCCGCCATTTGTATCGTCGGCAATCCTGCTGAATGATGGTGGCTTATGAATTACACGCGTGTTCATCGGCTACTCAGGCTCATCACGTTGATCCAAGGCTGCCCTAATCTCAATGCCAGGCGACTGGCTGCGCAATGCGAAACCACCGAGAGAAACATCTATCGTGATCTTGAGATGCTGCAAGGGGCGGGAGTTCCGGTTTCGTTCGACAAAGATTGCGAAGGCTACGCGATCCGCAGGGATTTTTTTCTGCGGCCTGTGGATCTAACCTTGGAAGAAGCGATGGCCCTGGTGATGTTGGCCGATCGCGTGGGAGCTGAAGAGCAGATTCCGCACGTGGCTCAAGCCGCCCGGGCGGCTGAAAAGTTACGCGCGGTGCTGCCCAGGCCTATTGGAGAAATGATCAACGAAATCATGCCGCGCATGGTGCTCTCGCTGGCGCAGGCATCGGATGAGCCGACATCGGACGTCTATGGCGTGATGCGCGATGCGATCATCCACCGCCGGGCCGTCGAGTGCGGGTATGAATCGCCCAGCCGCAAAGCCGACGCGGAGGCGGATGTATTTCGCTTCGATCCGTACGCCCTCTATTTTGGCCAGCGGGCCTGGTATGTGGTGGGATTTCACCATGTTCGCCATGAGGTTCGCACATTGAAGCTGTCGCGCTTCACCTGCTGCCGCTCGATGCATCAGCCCTATGCGATCCCCGATAATTTTTCGTTGGACCGGCATTTCGGCCAGGCCTGGCGGATGATGCCCTCCGGCACGACGCACCGCATCCTCCTGCATTTCGCCCCCACCGTCGCCGAAACCGTGGCCGACACCCATTGGCACGATTCCCAGACCGTCGAGTGGCTCGCAGATGGCTCGATCCAAATGGGCTTTGAAATCGATGGCCTGGAAGAAATCGTCTGGTGGATCCTATCCTACGGCCCCCATTGCCGGGTAATAGAACCCGCTGCATTGGCGCAGCGCGTCTGCGATCTGCAGAAATCCGCAGCGGCGCAGTATGGGCACTGACATGATGTCGTCAGTGGCCCTTGTTAGCATCTCCCCCGGATGCCTGAAGCGGAGCGACTGGCGAACGCCGACCGATTGCATGGCATCATGCATCGCGATTATTTGCCAGACGGCGGCAAAACGTGCTAAAGATTAATGCAAGCACATCGAGTCGGGAACATTCCACGCCCAACTCGTTTTCTGACCATGGATAGTGGAAGCTGTAAACGTATCCCGCAACCCGCGGGAAGGAAAAAGTGATCATGTCGAAAACGCTCACCTTTGAGATTTTGTCGAAGGCTATCAGCGGGAATGCCGCGGCGATCCGCTGTCGGACCATTTTGCAACCCGCCGCCGGCGCGGGAGCAAAAGTCTTCCCTCCGACGCACGCCGGGGGCGTTTATGCCACTGAGAAACGAAGACTACCGGTCGACGGAAAGCCCGGCGAAACGCGTGAAGCCGATTGCGTATTGCTCGATTCGGTGCAATCAGCATCTTTCCGCACTCCCCGGAGTGCGGCCCCATTGAAGCATCTGGCTGTTGATCCACGCCGATCCTGTCTGACGGGGGTCGCTATGCCTGCTCCTGTTCCAGGATCTGATGCTCGATTCGCGGGTCGGGGATGATCCATATCAACGCCACCAATACATAAAGCGCATTTGCGATCCACGCCCGATAGAAACTCGCAGCGATGGCGATCGCGTAGATCAGCAACGAAACCTTACCCTTGATGTCACGGCCCAGCGCGGCAGCCAGTACTTTGTTACCACCGCGAACGTGCAGGATCGTTTTCTGCAGAATCGTAAAAGCAATAGCTGCCATCAGTAGTACCACGCCGTAGAGAGCTACTGGAATCGTGGCGTAATGGGTCAGGCCATTCCAGTTGGTGACGAAGGGCACCAGCGACAGCCAGAAGAGCAGGTGCAGATTAGCCCAGAGGATCGCGCCATTGATATGCTCGGTGGCCTGGAACATATGGTGGTGGTTGTTCCAATAGATGCCCAGATAAATAAAGCTCAACAAATAACCCAGCAACACCGGGAGCACCGGCCAAAGAGCTTCGATTGTGGCTTCTCGGGGCGCGTGCAGATCGAGCACCATGACAGTGATGATGATGGAGAGCACGCAGTCGCTGAAGGCTTCGAGGCGGTGAGATTTCATAGAGTTGATTCGTTTTTCGTAACTTATGAAATCGCCTCGACCGTGCCTACATCGATCTCGCTGAGCGGATTGATCGGCGGACCCGTCGGTGAACCCAGCCGATTAATCAACAGCGCGGCGAATGCTGATACCATGATCGGAATCGCGAGTGCCAAAAAGAGTGGCAAATAGGCGTGCGGATTTTTGATTTGTACGGGACCGAGACTGTCGGTACCGCGCCCCATCGCCCATGGGCCCAGTGCCGAAACCGTGCCGGCGATGGAAAGGAACAAGCCGGAAACCCGGCCGCGCAGCGCTGCGGGAATGCGCTCCAGGGTGGCGGCATCGCTGATGGCATAGCTGGCAAACTGCATCAGGTAGAACATTCCCAGCAGCAAAACGCCCAGCGTTAATCCACTGTATGGGACCGCCGCCAGGAATAAGCCTGACGCAGCGAGAACCACCGCCAGCGTCGGCAAGCGCCGGCGGCCGTGGCTCAAGTACACGATGAGCGGATTGCCGATTACGCTGGGCAGCGCCAGCGAACCGACGATCAACCCCGTCCGCTGCACCGGAACGTCGAAAGCCTTTTGAAGGTAAATGCTGGCAAGCGTAAGCCCTGCCACCCCGGCGAAATCACGCATCGCCAGCACGCTGGCAATTGCAATTACTCGGCTGCGCAGTTCGGCACCCATCGGTTGGTGCCTGCGATTGGCGTGCACATGCGGATTGCGCGCTTCGCGCGCCATCAACAGAAACAACACCCCCAGGACCAGCCCACAGAGACCCGCCTCGATGCAGGGGCGTTGCCAATCTGCAATGAGCATGGAGCCGATATGCCAGTTCGCTGCTTCGGCGCGCCAGCCACCCAATTGTGGGCCGAAGAAAAACCCCAATCCAGAGCCAATGCCCAGCAATCCGATCGCCATCGCCGGAGATTTGGGATAATGCTCAGGGACGAGTGCGTTGGCCGCCGGGTGGAACAGCGACCCGGCAAAACCGGCGATCACCGCCAGCGCCAGAATCATGTGGTAGTCGCGGGTCAACCCGATCAATACAAATGCGGTCGCATTTACCAGCAAGCCAATGCCCAAAAGGTTTCTGCGGTTATAGCGGTCGGCTAAAACGCCGGCGGGATAGCTGGAAATAAAATAGATCACCCCATACACGGTGACGAGCAGCGATGCCTGTTGGATCGTCCGCAGATGGAGATCCTGTTGCACCAGGAAATAGAGGGGTACCAGCAGGGTTTGAAAAACGTGGGTCAGCGTATGCAGAAGGCCGCAAAGCACCAGCGTAAAATGGCTGCGCGCAGTAGGCAACTGGATTGATATGGTTGGGGATTCGGCGTGTGACATCGATGGGATTGTGCTTTAGCGGCCGATCTCTTTCAGTAACTTCTCGACGGCTTTGCGCGTGGGCAGCGATGGCTGCGCGCCGAATGTTTCGCACGCCAGCGCCCCCGCCGCGTTGGCGAAACGAACGGCCGATGGCATTTCCATCCCCTCGGAACGCGCGATGGCCAATGCCCCGGTAAACGCATCCCCGGCGGCGGTTGTGTCGATCACCTTTGGTTTAAAAGCCTTGATATGCTCGATTCGGCCCTCGCGATCAACAATCATCGCCCCTTTTCGCCCCAGCTTCAGCACCACACACTCTGCGCCGCGCGCCACCAACTCTGTGCCGATCTGTTTGGGATCGATGATTTTCTTCGCTGGCAAGCGAACGTCGCGCGGCTGGCCTACCAACAGTTCTGCTTCGCTCTGGTTGGGAGTCAACACGCTTACCCCAAAGAACTGCCGGTCCAATTCTTCGCTGGGCACCGGTGCAGGATCGAGAATTGTGGACACGTTGACTCGCTTGCAAAGTGCGATGACGTGTTTGACAGTCGCCAGTGGAATTTCCAACTGCAGTACCACGCATGCGGCACTGGCAATAAGCTCCTCGGCGGCATCAATATCTGCGGGCGTCAGCCGCGCATTCGCGCCCGGCGATACCACGATGCTATTCTCCCCCTTGGCGTCGACAAGGATCACCGCGCACCCGCTGGCAACGCCTTCTGTGATTGTTACATAATCGGTCTGGACGTGATGACTCGTAAGCCCGCTAAGCAGCCGCGTTCCCAGATCGTCATCACCCACGCGCCCGATCATCTGCACGTTCCCGCCCAGCCGCGCCACCGCCACCGCCTGGTTGGCACCTTTCCCGCCGGGAACCATCACCAAGTCGCGCCCCAAAATTGTTTCCCCAGGTTTGGGAATACGTTCGGCGCGGCAGACCAAATCCATGTTGATGGACCCGATTACCACAATCGGCTTGCCCCTGTCATCGGAACCAGCCAATGGCTTAAGCTCCGGCATGGTGGCTGGCACGGTCGCGCGGATGGTTTCAAATCGCGGCGGAGCAATCGTCGGTGCAGCTTGAGTGGTCGTTTGCGCCCTGGGGCCACGGCGAGGAGGATGAGAGGTGTTTCGGCTCATAATTCTGATCGATCAGGCAAAGTCTTCGGTCATCACACGCGGCTGGTCATATCCGTTGACATCCAGCGCTGCCAGCAGGGCCGCACCATACATCCGCACCTTCAGCGGGCCCATGCCTTTGATCTGCTCCAATTCACGGGCGTCGGCGGGTGGTTGAATGGCGATGGCGCGCAGCGTTTTATCATGGCAGATGCAGTAAGGCGGCAGCGTCCGTTGCCGCGACAACTCCAATCGAACCACACGTAGCCGTTCAAAGCGCTGCTGCGCCTCGGCGCTGAGTGGAGATTGAGAAGGCTCTGCGGTGACCTGCGGTTGGGGTTCGGTCGCCGCGTGGGGCAGCAGGTCAGCCAGCATGAAGGGCGGAGGTTGTTCACCTTTCATTACCGCAACTCCCGCAGCTGTCAGTTCCATGACAGGGCGAAACTTCAGGCCATCCGGATCCTTCTGCCGCGCCAAGCCAGACTCCACCAGCCGGTGCAGCATGGCAACCAGTCGTTTGATGGGGTAATGCTTGAGAAGGCCAAACACCGAGAGCGAATCAAAACCCCATCGCCGGGTCTTCTCGTTCTGCGCTCCAGCGAGCACTTCCGCCACCACACCGACCCCGAATTTCCCATGCAGGCGCGCGATAGCGGAGAGCATCTGCCGAACCAGGGTCACCACGGCGGGTGACAAGGTCGTTTCCGCTTCGACCGCTAAAGATCTGGTGGATTTATTGCAATAATCGCAGTGGCAATCAATCACATCCGATTCATCGCCGAAATAATCTAAAATCATTTGCCGCCGGCACCGGTGAGTCTGAGCATAATGAATGATGATGTCGAGTTTTCGGCGGGCGTGCTGGCGGCGCTCCTCAATGAGCCGGGGGTTGATGCCGCCGTTGTCGGCACCAATTTTTTCGATGAAGAAGTCCTGCGTGAACTTGTCCTGGTAGGAGAACAGCATCAAGCAGCGGGCCAGGCGACCATCACGCCCGGCGCGGCCGGCCTCCTGGTAGTAGGCTTCCAGGGTGCCGGGGAGGTTGTAATGAATCACAAAACGGATGTCGGGCTTATTAATCCCCATACCAAATGCGTTGGTGGCCACCGCGATGGCGCGCGGTGTCTGCATGAAGCGTTCCTGGTTTGCCGTGCGGGCTGCCATATCCATTCCCGCGTGATACGCAAACACGGGGCGATCATGGAGCGATTGCGAAAGTAGCCCCGTCACCTCATCCACACTTTTGCGGGTGGCGCAGTAGATGATGCCGCTGTCGTTTTCCTGGCTCAGCAGCGTCAGCAACTGCTGATCTTTATTCTGCCCCTTGGAAATGGTGCGCGATTCGTACCGCAGGTTGGGGCGATCAAACCCGGTCACATAAATTCGTGGCTGCCGCATTTCCAGCTGATGGATAATGTCTGCCCGCACATCCTCAGTGGCGGTTGCGGTGAGCGCAATGACCGGGGGGTTGTTCAGTTGCCGCCGCACGTCCCCGATTCGGGCATAATCGGGCCGGAAATCGTGCCCCCATTGGCTGATGCAGTGGGCCTCGTCGACCACCAGCAGCCGCACGTTCAGCTTCAATAGAAGTTCCTGGAAGTGACCGGCGGCGAATCGTTCGGGCGCGACATAAAGCAATCCATCAAACCCCTGATGCAGCGTCGCCAGCGCTTGCCGCGCCTGGGCCGGGGCCACGGCGCTGTTAAGCACCATGGCCGGTATGCCATTGTCGTGCAGGTGCTGCACCTGGTCTTCCATGAGGGCAATCAGCGGCGAAATCACGAGCGTGAGACCCTGCTGCAGCGTGGCTGGAAATTGATAGCAAAGGCTTTTCCCCGCGCCTGTGGGCATCACGCATAGCACATCGTTACCCGCCAGCACGTCTTCAATGACCTCACGCTGGCTGGGACGGAATTCGTCCAATCCGAAAGCATTCTGCAGATGGACGCGCAAATCAGTCATGGCTGGGAGATTATACAACGTCAACCGGTGGCTGTGCTCTGCGACCAGTGTTCAAAACGTTGCAGCATTTCCTGGGTCACACTCTTGGGCGTAACGCGGATTACCTGGTCAATGATCTCGATATTGATCAAGCCATCCTGACCGCTGGCGATCGATTGTAAAAATGGAATGGTGGCCGAACGGTCACAGATGTATTTGATGTCCGCGCCGCTGAACCCATCGAGTTTTTGAGCGATCAGATCAAGGTTCACATCCACATCGAGGGGGCGCTTGGAGAGGTAGATTTCCAGCATTTTTTTTCGCGCGGCAATATCCGGCAGGGGAATGTAGACTTTTTCGTCAAAACGGCCGGGTCGCAATACCGCGGGGTCAAGCTGCCAGGGAACGTTGGTGGCCCCCATAAAAAGCACCGATGACGCCGATTTCTTATCAAACCCTTCCATACCCTGGAGAATCTGCGGCACCACGCGCTGCATCACGCTCGATCCTTCATCCCGCCGCGCAGGGATCAACGCTTCAATCTCATCAATGAACAGCACACTTCGTTTTTCCGCGGCGGCGGCGTCAAAAAGTTTCTTGATGTTCTGTTCAGCTTCCCCCACCCATTTGCTGAGCATGTCCGCGGGGGTCACGCGGAAAAAAGCCGCATCTAATTCACCGGCAGTCGCCTTGGCGAGCATCGTCTTACCGGTACCGGGTGGTCCATACAGCAGCACTCCGCCACCCCCGCGAATACCAAATCGCTGCGCGAGTTCGGGATGGGAAAACGGGTAGATCATTTTCAGACGGATGTCCTGTTTCACCGGCTCGAGCCCTGCAACGTCATCGAATCGGAGCGATGGCCTTTCTTTGACCAGCCATTGATCAGCGGATTTATCACCTTCGCTCTCTCCCGGCACTTCCTGACGGGTTACCGACGGTTGTGCACGCGGCGAACCTCTGGAGGTTCCCTGGGCTTCGGTGGATTTCTCGCGCAGCTTGCGCGCAGTTTCCAGGCGAATGTCGCGCTGCTCAAGATCGCGTGTCTCGGCGGCAAGGGCTTCAATAGTGTCGGCGGCACGAGTGAAAAAGGTTTCGGCCGTCGACCAATCGCGGCGCCGCCAAGCCGCCATACCGCCGTCTCGGTAGCGCTCAAATAGATCATAAGTGACCGCACGGGGGGGGGCGGCGTGGGTGGATAGTTCAGTCGCAACCTTGGCGGGACCATCGGCCAATGCAGCCGAAGGCGCAGGCGATGCCACCTGCGCCGACGGGATATTTGTGCCCCCAGCCGACTGGCAATCTCGCGCCAATTCCAGCAGATCGATGGCGATCTGCCGATACCGCTTTTTCGCGTCGTCGCCGGTAGCGGAGATTGACAGATTGCGCGCGGCATCGGCGGCTTGCAGAAGCTCCTGGCGCGCCTTGTCCCATTGCCCTGCCTTGCGGGCTTGCAACCCAGCCTGCTGGTGACGCTCAAAAGTCGACAGATCCATACCGGGCATTGTAACTTGACTTTGACAGACCGTAGAGAGGCCCCGACCAGGGTCCCATGAGCAAATTGCATGATTGCAGTTCATGGGTGTTTACGGTAATTGATCATCATGCTGCAATCACCTATCGCTACTGCCGCCGATTATGCCGATGCAATGTTGACCGCACGGCGTGCCAAAAACCTGATTTTCCTGGCTTTGCTACTGATGTTGCTGGCACAGCTGGCGATATTCTTCAGCGCGCGCTACAAACCGGAATTGATCGATCCCGCCAACGCCAGCGATTCTATGAATCATGCCTTCGCGTTCCTCCGCTATGTGGTAGGGATCATTGATTTTCTGGGCATCGTCCTCACGATTGTTTTGGCGCTGGTGTTACTGCTGCTGGTTAAGATCATGCTGGTGGGTCGCCTGATCGGCGTGGCGAAGGTGACGGGCGCGTTTATCTGGTGCATGATCCTCGCGCTACTGCTCTTTCCATGGCAGGCGTTTTTGACCAACCCAAGCCTTCGTTCGCCCGCCCTCCGGCAGGCCGCGACGATGCCGACCCTCGTGCTAGATCTGTCGCCAGCAAGTATGCCGACGACCTCACCGGGCATTACACTCACCGCCCCCCAGGCGGATTTTAAGGTCCCCGGTGTTTTGTACACCTGGGCCGAGCTTCTGCACCCGGAAGTGGGTGCGCGTTTTGGCGATCAACTGCCCACCGAGGCCAAGGTGCTGCGCTGGTCGCGCTATGTGGGGTTTCCCATCATTGCCATCTTTCTGCTGCTTGCCATTCAAGTGAAAAGCAGTCGGGGCTTACGGCTTGCCCTGGGGGAAGCGGAATACGATCCCTCGCAAATTGAAGGACAAGCGCTATAGAATCGGGACGGTGTTGTTTGAATTTGTTTCCGCCCCGAAAACGGATCATCTCGCGCCCGGTGCACCCAGAGGAGCTGGCTGCTACCGGGCTCAAACCCGCGCACCCAGTTGCAAATTTAGAACCCGATAGGCTCGAATTTATCACGCCCGGCGGGCCGCGAGCAAAGCCCGACCATGCGGATGAGGTGCTCGATCCGACGGTCATTGCCCGCCGCCGTCGCAAACACACCCATGCCCGGGTTTATCGGCTTACGCAATTCACCCTGCTGTTGGCGTTTTTATCTGCGATCGCAAGCCTGGTTTCGCTGATCTTCGAGGAGCCGGAGATCGGCCGATCAGCCGGCGCCGCCAGCGCCGCGCTGGGGGCGATCGCGTTTTGGATGACTACCTCCGGCAAGCTCGCCGAACGCCTGCGGGGTTATGCAGCAGCCGCCGTGGCAATGGCCACTGTAGCTATCGGGGCCAATCTGCTGCCAATCTCCGGAGCCGAGCCCGAATCTCATCCCGCCCCGCCTCCCCACAAAACCACACGTAATAGCGAAAATTGATCGACAGCAAAAATGGGGCTTATGATTTATGCACGTCTAAGGAGATGTTTGTCATGCGAGAAGAACGAGGCCACGTCAACGGCGATTTAATGTTGTATGAACCCTATACGCTTTGGGGCACCGTCAAGGGCAACGTAAGCGTGTTGGCCGGTGGCAAGGTCTACATTCGCGGCTCCGTGATCGGTAACCTGATCGTTGAAGACGGCGGCCGGGTGCATATCTGGG
>JBBSFP010000053.1:0-9895 GCA_038238625.1 Tepidisphaerales bacterium | reverse complement strand
CCGCCAAACGGCCAGCCGTGAGTGGGCTGTGCGTTGAGAACAGCAGCGCCTCGACCACACTGGTGTCGATTGCGGTTTCGCCTGCGGTATCAACGCCTGCATCCTGTTGAACCAGCCCATCCACGGTCTCGTTTTCAAAAACAGAAGACTGCCGTCCTGGAGGGTCTGTTGGGTTCAGTTCGACGTTTCGGTCAACCTCAGAAATGGGGTCTTCGTTGACGCTCTCCGCGCGATGCCTTTTGTTTGGATTCACGGCTGCCGGGCCTTCCGAACTTTTTCCACTTAATCGAATTGCGCCGGGATCCCTCTCGCCCGAAATAGCAATTGGATTCACATTACCATACCACCGCTCATCCTTCACCAGTCGCAACATTGGGCCAGGCCTTTCTACGTCTTGAAACAATCCAAACTACAAGCGTAGTAAGCCCTATCGGCCGTACCGGATTTGGATCTGTCAAATTTGAATCAGTTAAGCGTTAACGATGCGCATGCAGCGTTTGAGAAGCTTGATGGCGCACCGTACGGGTTGGTTGAGGTATTTGACTTAATGCGAGTAGATTTTGGCGTTTAGTGGACTATATTGACTTGCGCGCGCGGATAATTCTTTTTTTGCGAACACTACCCGCTTCCGAATCGACGTGATTCTGATTCGATTTAGAACCGCATACATTTTTGAGATGCAGAATGACCAGGAAAATTTCCTGCAGAAAACACAAGGAACAACTACAACGCCTGTGCGGGGCCGTATCCGCCCGCTCGGCCTATTGCGCCGAGGCGCTTGAAGGGCGGGTATTTCTTTCGGCCACGCTATTTCACACAGACGTGGTGCATGGTTTATCTCTAAACCGACCGACGGGCCTTTCGCCGGCTTCGTCCAACTCGCCTGGTGGCTTGACGCCGGCTCAAATGCGCAAGGCATATGGCGTCGATGTGACCAAATTCGGCAATATTGTCGCCGACGGCAGCGGACAAACTATCGCCATCGTCGATGCGTTTGATGATCCAAACATTGCCAGCGATTTGGCGGCGTTTGATACGGCTTTTGGCCTGCAGGCCCCTCCGGCTTTTACCAAGCTCAATCAAGGGGGTGGTGCGACCCCACCCGCATCAGCCGCGAAATTTCCTGCGGCCGATGCCTGGGCAGTGGAGATCTCGCTCGATGTGGAATGGGCCCATGTCATGGCACCGAACGCCAGCATCGTGCTGGTCGAGGCCAACTCAACTTCTTCTCTTGATCTATATGCTGCAGTCGACACGGCGCGACGTCTACCCGGTGTGACCACCGTCTCCATGAGCTTTGCAGGCGATGAAAGCTCGGGCAATTCAACCTATGACTTGCATTTCACGACCCCTATCGGACATGTGGGTGTCACGTTCCTGGCCGCCAGCGGGGATTGGGGAAGTAAATCCAAAAGCAATGCGAACTTGACAACGGTGGAATACCCGGCCGCATCCCCTAATGTGGTGGGTGTCGGTGGCACGCATCTGAACGTCGATGCCCTGGGTGCATACACCAGCGAGAGCGCCTGGAGCGGCAGCGGTGGAGGCACCAGTTTATACGCCCCACAACCTGCTTATCAAAACGGCGTTGTCACCCAGACCGCTACCAAAAGAGCGGTGCCCGACGTTTCTATAGATGCCGATCCGGGTAGCGGAGTTCCGGTCTACGATTCGTACGATTTTGGTAGTGCCAATCCGTGGGCGACCTACGGCGGGACAAGTCTTTCCAGTCCGATGTGGGCAGGGATCGTCGCGCTGGTTGATCAGGGCCGGGTTATCAATGGGCTTCAGCCGCTGGACGGTCCGTCGCAAACCCTCCCCAAACTTTATTCTCTCCCAGCGACCGATTTTCATGACATCACCTCAGGGTCCAACGGCTTTGCCGCCGGGCCTGGATATGATCTGGTCACGGGGCGCGGCTCACCCATTGTCAGCCTGCTGGCTTCAGATTTAACGGCTAATCCAGCGGGCCCAATCATCGGCTCGCTCACGGTTACTCCCGCTGCTGTGGCGATGGATCGTCCAATCGTGCTCACCGCCGGAAACGTCGTCGATTCAGCGGGGACGGTGACCAGTGTGAAGTTCTATCGCGAGTCAAACAATACCTGGGATCTGCAACAGGGCAGCGATACGCTGCTCGGAACGGGCACGCAGAACGGGTCAACCTGGACGCTCGGCGGAGTATCGACGGGCGGATTAGCCGCGGGCACTTATAGCTTCTATGCGCTGGCGACTGATTCCAACGGCCACAACAGCAGCGCGCCGTTGGCGTCCTTGAACCTGCTCAATTCAGCGGCCCGGGGCGTGGAAACGCGTGCGAATACCTATACCGCCAGTGCCCAGCGCAACCCGTCCGTCGCAATGGATGCCGCCGGGGATTATGTGGTCACTTGGGCCAGCTATAAACAAGATGGCAACGGAACGGGGATCTTCGCCCAACGGTACAACAACACCGGGGTGACATTGGGTGGCGAGTTCCAGGTCAACACCTACACCACCAGCGCGCAGATCACACCCACCGTCGCGATGGATGCCGCAGGTGATTTCGTGATCGCCTGGGCGAGTAATGGTCAGGACGGCGACAGCTATGGCATCTATGCCAAGCGATATAACGCTGCCGGAGTCGTTCAGGGCACCGAATTTCATGCGAGCACCTTCAGCACCGGCCAGCAGTTTCGTCCGGCCGCCGCTATGGACGTTAATGGTAACTTCGTCATCACATGGAGCAGTCAAAACCAGGATGGCAGCGGCTACGGTGTCTTCGCTCAACGATTCCAGACCAATGGCGCATCGGCCGGCGCCGAGTTTCGGGTGAACAGCTCGACGGCCAACAATCAATTTTCGTCGACGGTCGCGATGGATTCCAACGGTGATTTTGTCGTAGCCTGGCAAAGCTATGGCCAGGATACCAGCGGATATGGCATTTATGCCCAACGCTACAACAGTGCCGGGGTGAAACAAGGCAGCGAAATTGCCGCGAACGTGGTTACCACCGGCAACCAGGTGAACGCGAGCGTGGCAATCGATGCTGCCGGTGATTTTGCGATCAGTTGGTCGTCCGCTGGCGAAGACGGCAGTGGGTATGGTATCTACGCCCGTCGTTACAGTTCGGCGGGGGTTGCGCTAAGTAACGACATTCAGGTCAATACGACCACGGCAGATCAACAGCGATTTTCCAAGATCGCAATGGATTCCGCCGGCGATTTCGCGGTGACATGGGAATCGACCAATCAGGACGGCAGTTTTGATGGCATCTTCGCGCAGCGTTTTCGA
Source organism: Tepidisphaerales bacterium (assembly GCA_038238625.1). Lineage (GTDB taxonomy): Bacteria > Planctomycetota > Phycisphaerae > Tepidisphaerales > Tepidisphaeraceae > JBBSFP01. The sequence goes on along the minus strand of JBBSFP010000053.1, from coordinate 6,622 downwards.
TCCAATGGCGCTTTGCAAAGCGGAGAGTTTCAGGTCAACACTTATTTTGCTCAACAACAAACCCTCCCGGCGATTGCCATGGATGCCTCCGGCGATTTCGTGGTCGCCTGGTCGAGCTTTGGACAGGATGGAGACGATCTGGGAATTTATTCCCAGCGGTATGCGGGTTACAAAACTCCGCTCACCACCGGGCTGGGACCGGTCGTTGTCAATAAGAACTCCGCTCCGGTGACGCTCACGCTGACCAGCGCGTTTTCAGATGCCATCGATTCTCCTGAGGCACTGTCTTACGGCCTGATTTCCAACAGCAATGCAGGTCTTGTCACCGCCACCGTCGATTCCGTTGCTGGCACTTTGAATATCACTTTTGCGGCTAACCAGTTGGGTAATGCACAGCTTGACGTTCGCGCCACAGATACTGGCGGCTTATCAGTGGATACAATCGTCAATATCACCGTGTTTCCGCAATGGCTGGCGACCAACAGCATAGCCACCTGGGATGCGGCGAGTAAAACCCTGACAGTCAACGGCGCATCGGCCATCATCGCCGATCCGGGTTCTGATCAGCCCAACATCGTGGCCATCACACCCGCCGCCCAACTGACAGTGCAACCCGGTGGAAATGGCGTGCCACCTTTGCCGGTCCATTTAGGGAATTTGAATCTGCAAAACGGCGGGGCGGTTGTATTGGCCTCCAGCCCCGCACTCATGGGAACTGTATTGGTCGTCAACGGAGTTGTTACGATCAACGGTGGGAAGATCGACCTGACCGATGGAGCCATGATCGTCACGCCGCCTTCGGGAGATCCCACCAGCACGCTGGAAGCGGCGGTCAAGCTCGGTCGGAACGGTGGCCTATGGAACGGCGCGGCAGGGATTAGTTCATCCACTGCTCAGAGTGATCGCGCCGCCCACCATACGGAAATCAGCTCGGTGGGCATTGCCCTCAACAGCAGCTTATTGAGCCGCTACAGCAAATTTGACGATCAACCAGTTGGCCCCGACTCGGTTCTGCTCCGTTACACGATTGTCGGAGATGTCGACTTGAACGGCACTGTGAATGATGATGATGTGACCGTGCTGGGTCTCTACTATGACGGCGGAGCCGCGAATACGCACCACTGGTCGAGCGGCGATTTGGATTTCAATGGAACGGTCGACGATGATGATGCGACGCTCATGGGTCTTTACTATAACTCCTCAGCCACGGCACCTGCCGCCGCTGCACCTGCTTTTTCGGCAGCGGCGGGAGCCAATGTGGATGCTGGTTCGTCTTCAGTTTTCGCAGCCCAGGCGGTGAGTGTATCCAATTCTGACGGCTGGCTAAACTCGGTAAGGACACTTCATTCCCGTAAGCGCCCTTTTCGTGTTTAGAACGCATAAATAGGGTGAAAAGCAGCGTGCATCCCAGTTGATTTCGACTACCATGCCCTGCCTTGCGGAGAAAAGAAGTGATTCGATGTTCGCGTTTTAACTGCCTCGTGCTGGCTGCGCTGCTCGTGTTGCAGCCCATTTCGGTTCTTTTTGCCGCTCCACTGGTAACGGTTTCTGTCGTCGCGCGCAAAAGCGGAACTTCGGATGCGTATACCAGCACCTTGGCCGTGCAAAACGGTGAAGCCATTGATCTTCAGTTCATAGCCCGGCTTGCACCAACCGGTACGAACAACGCCAGCGCGGGGAATGCTAGTTCGTACACGCAGGGAACCGATGGCATTAATAGCATGAAGTTCAATGCATACCAGTCAACAACCAACCAGATTCAGGTAAACCTCACCCCTGTTACCCTCACCGGCGGATTCAATAACGGCACTGGCAACAGTGGGGGCACGCAAAAAATTCGCTCAGGCAGCAACAACGATCTGGAAAACATCCGCCCCATTCAGAATGCGGGAACCTACGTAGGTTTAAACGCGAATGCGCCCATTAACGTCATTTTCGCCAGCGCTTCGGCAACCGTAACCAGCACCGGAACCGGGACCAGCTCAACCCTCAATTTGTCTTACCTGTTGCCCGATCCAATCAGTTCGACCATTACCGTCGGTGGAAAGTTCAACGGTGGATCGATCTTCACTGGCAACGTCGACGATACCGATCCGGTACTCGCCTTCGATGCACTGACGCTGACTGCCCTGCCAGAACCCGCCACGTTTTCGCTGCTGGCCATTCCGGTTTTACTTATGCTTCGGCGTCATCGTCGTAATGACTGAGCTATGTCCGGTTTTCAGCTCCCCAGTTCGGCGCTGCGTCGAGCTGCAGCATGCACGGCCTGCTGCATGAGTTGCCCCGCCTGATGTTGATCCAGAAAGCGAATCGCTGCTTCGGTCGTACCCTTGGGGCTCGTCACCTTGCCTCTCAAGCCTGCTGGCGAATCTGTTGCCATCGCGAGCATCTTGCCGGCCCCTTCAGCGGTGCGTGTTGCGAGCAAATGAGATTGCTCGGGTGTCAGGCCAAGGGATTGACCGGCCAGGATAAGCTGCTCGGTCAGATAGAAAAAATAAGCCGGCCCAGAGCCGCTAATGGCGGTCACGGCATCCATCTTGTCTTCAGCAACTTCCATCACGACTGCCGCCGGCTCGAAAAGACGTCGCGCATAGGCAATATCGTCGTCGGTGGCGTGTTGCCCACGCGTTAGTGCGACCACACCCAGCCCGATCATCATCGGTGTGTTGGGCATCGCACGCACGACACGGACGGGGTGCCCGGTGCTCAAATGACTTTCTATAAATTTCGTACTGATCCCCGCCGCGATCGATAGGATCGTGCAATCAAGAGGCAATGACGGCTGCAACTGCTCCAGCACTGCCCCCATCTGTTGGGGTTTAACGCTCAACAGAACCGCACGGGCAGATACTGCCGCAACCGCAGCTTCTTCGACGCACCGAATTTTAAATTCATCTTGAAACAGCGAGCGGCGATCGAAAGAAACATCGGCGGCGATGATGCCATCTGCGTCGATTGCTCCCCGGGCGAGCGCGCCTCGCACGATGGCTTCCGCCATGTTCCCAGCACCGATTACAGCCAAGTGTCCAATGGTCATTCCACCATTGTGAAGGGAGCGCGGAAGTCAAACAAGCCACACCCCGCTCTTTCGGCGCGTAGCGCTCGCAGCTCACGTCGGCCTACTGAAGCCATGGTGCCCACGAATCGTCGGCAGCGCGGCAAGGCTTGAGCATTCCCGTTGTCGGATGAATTGCAACGTTCGCGGCACCAGGTTTTTCGAGGGTTCTACAACCGGCCATCGCCCCAGCAAATTCATCCAGCGGTCCACCGCAATCTGTCCATCGGATCGTTTATCCACATCTATCTCTGCAAGATGCTGTTGCATGCGCTGCTCAAAAAACCCGTCAATCTCACAACGGTCTCTCTGGTTTAGATCAACTCGCATATTGAAATTCCATTAAAAAATCCGGGCGATCAAAAATTAAATATTGTCCTGAAACGCCAAGGTTGCGCCACGGTTGCGCCACGGTCATCTAACCACGGCCTGGTATCTATACGTCAGTGCATGTCATGCCGGTTCTGTGTCATATTGCGCCAAGCTTCTGCGAAGCTGGCGACTGCGGCGTGAAGTCTCGATTTGACAGTGCCTAACGGGATTTCAAGAATTTCGCTGATTTGCTTGTAGGGGAACTGGTGAAAGTAAGAAAGCAGCAGGATTTCACGTAAATGCTCGGGCATGGTCTGTACGGCGCTCCGCACCTGTTCCTGCACTTCGGCCTGCTCCAGCTGAGCCGAGGGTAATTGTTCCGCCGACGCCATCAAGTCAATGAATTGGCCCCCGCCGTCATCATGCGGGGAGATGGCAGCTTGGAGCGGGTTGGCCGGTCGCCTTGATTGGGATCGCATTAGATCACGCGCTTTATTCGCTGCGATGGTGAAAAGCCAAGGTCGAAAACGCCGCTGCAGGTCGAACTGGGCGGCCGATTGATGGATTTGGAGAAAAGTCTCCTGGAAGATGTCTTCGGCAGCGGCTCGATCAGACAAAAAGCGGACAAGAAAGTGAAAGACCTCTCGATGATATCGCTCGACCAGCAGGGTAAAGCTAGCCCGGTCACCGTTTCGGTAGGATTCAATCAGTTGCTCATCGCTAAGATGATTTTGTGTCAGCCCGAGATGCCCTTTCCCTCCGGGGGCGCCACTCTTGTTCCCGTGTGAAGCTGCATTCATACCGGCCACCTGCGGACTGATGAAATATTTCCCATTCGTCGGAGGCGGCAAAACCCGCCCATCCCTGACGTCGGGGTTGATCTGCTTTTCAGGCGCGATATCACCGGATTGCCGGCGGTGCGTTGATGGAATATTCATGGCATCTCCTCACCGGGAAACACTCGACACTCCATGCTCCACCTCGATATAAAGTATATACCGATGCAACCTAGCACACAGGCGAAAATCCATTTTTTCAGCGCGACCTCCGTAGAGATCGACACTCATCTCTTCGCTTCCGGATGGCAGAAATACCGGGGGCAGCAGCTTCGTCAGATCATCTACGGCAAAATGGTCACCGATGCCGCCGATTTTATTGCGTTGCCAATCGACCAGCGACAACGAATGTCTGATGTTTTTGAGTTGCTTACCGGTCGCATAGCAACCCGCCAAAACAGCGCCGATGGAACGCTTAAACTACTGCTGGAATGGCCCAATGATTCCAATGCCGAAGCCGTGATGATTCCCGATTCGGATCGTCGAACCGCATGTGTCAGCTCGCAGGTGGGATGCCCCGTCGGTTGCCGGTTCTGCGCCAGCGGGGTGAACGGCGTGAAGGGGAATCTCACTGCCGGCCAGATCATCGAGCAGGTTTTTACGCTTAATCGCCTATTGAACCTCAGCCAGCCCGGGGGGCGTATCACGAACGTAGTCTTTATGGGCATGGGTGAGCCGCTGGCTAATTATGGCAACGTGCTGCAGGCGGTGCGCATCATGAACGATGACGGGTGTTTAAACCTGGGCGCGCGGCGCATCACCATTTCCACCGTCGGCGTTCCGGCAAAGATGCGGCAGCTGGCGCGCGAAAGCTTAGCAATTAATCTGGCGCTTTCATTGCACGCTCCGACCGAGTCGTTGCGCCGGCAGCTCATTCCCTGGGCCGAGCATTTCCCTTTGCCAGAGATTCTCGACGCAGCGCGCGATTACTTTGACCAGACCGGGCGTGAGATCACTCTGGAGTACATCCTGCTGGCCGGGGTAAACGACCAGGCCGACCAGGCGATCGCGTTGGCGAAACTATGTAAAACATTGCGCGCCAATATAAATCTCATTCGGTATAACGCCGTCCCCGGCTTGCCTTACCAGCGCCCCCTTTCCAGAGACGTGATGATTTTCCAGCGCATCCTTCGTGACGCAGGCGTTAATGCCCATTTGCGCAAATCGCGCGGGCGCGACATCGACGCAGCCTGCGGTCAACTCCGCCGCAAGGAAGCGGGGGCATCGCACGGCCAGGCCGATCCCTTTACTCCATTGACTGTCGGCGGTACTGGATAATCAATGCATCCTGATCGTAGCCCGGCGAAGATTCGCTGTCTTGGATTCACCATGCTGGAGCTGCTGGTGGTACTTGGCATCGCCATCATTCTGTTGGCGATTTTAATTCCGTTTATAGCTAAGGAACGTGAGCATTCAAACCGTGCCCGCTGTGCCGACAACTTGCGACAAATCTGGCTCGCGCTCGATAGCTATCAAACGATCTATAACGATTACCCCGTGGTGCCCAAGGACTCCGTTCATCCTAACGGGTACCGGTACTACACCGGGATCGATGGCCTGGACGGCGCGGGCATCGCAAACAACGATGTCACTGCCTCACTCTGGCTCTTGGTCCGCGAGGGGTGTGCGGCGCAAGATCCGGGCCCAACACACCGCGATCAGCCGCCGCACCTGGCGATGTTCATATGCCCCAGCGCCGCTGATGTCCCAGATCGCTTGTCCGATGCAAGCGGCCGCAGCACCGATCCACGACATCGTGGAAACTTCCGCGGACCGGGGCATCTGAGTTACTCATACTGCTCCCCCTTCACCAACACCGACCGATTCCGTTTCAGCGGCGATACACTGGCTTGGAACTTCCCGATCGTTGCCGACAAAAATCCGGGCGTCAATAAAGCCAGCGACGTAACGGCTGTGACATATAATTCAACACCCATGCAAATGGCACGCGCCAACTCTCAGGATCACGACCGGGCCGGCCAAAACGTGCTGTACGCAAACGGCGAAGTGAAATTCCAAACCACCCCTTTTTGCGGCGTCGACGGGGATAACATCTACACCGTCGTCTCCCCAGCCACTCTTCCCAGCGCTGCCGTAGTGGACATGCATGCAAGCGGCGTATGCACACCCCTGGTCGGCCCGGCGAATCAGAAAGACAGCTACCTTGTTCCTACAGAAGACGACAAGTGATTGCCGGCCGATGGCCCTGCCCCTGAAAAATTGAGCAGCCCGGAGACATTTGCCCACACCATTTGCCCACACCACCAGTTGCCCACACCATTGACCCAATCTAACATCGTCGCGAGATGAACCCAATATCAAACCCCGCCGAAATTCTCGGACGGCTGGTGGCTGCACGCCCCTGGCACCAGATGACCGAACATCTTTCCGATGCAGGCGCGGTCACCGTGTCCGGCAT